>JAJQHI010000011.1 GCA_021199825.1 Bacillota bacterium | reverse complement strand
CCGGCAGCGAGGGATGGTTCACGTGCTCCACCAGCGGATGGTTAGCAAGATACTCCACCACCTTTTTCGTGTTCTCTACGTGGCGGTCAAGGCGCAGCGAGAGCGTCTCCACGCCCTGCAGCAGTAAAAATGCGTTGAACGGCGAGATTGTGGCTCCCGTGTCGCGCAAGAGTATGGCGCGGACGTAGGTAACGAAAGCGGCAGGGCCGGCGGCATCCACAAAGGATATGCCGTGATAGCTGGGGTTGGCTGCGGCGATGGGCGCGTATTTTCCGCTCGCCTTCCAGTCAAACTTGCCGGAATCCACGATGATGCCTCCGAGCGTCGTGCCGTGGCCGCCGAGGAATTTGGTGGCGGAGTGGACGACAATATCCGCGCCGTGCTCGATGGGACGAATGAGGTACGGAGTTCCGAATGTGTTGTCGATGACAACGGGAATGCCGTGCCTGTGAGCAATTTCCGATATGGCATCGATGTCGGGGATGTCGGAGTTCGGATTGCCGAGCGTTTCGATGTAAACCGCCTTTGTGTTTTCGCGTATTGCACCTTCGACCTCAGCGAGATTGTGAGCATCTACAAACGTTGTCTCAACCCCAAACTGAGAAAGCGTGTGCTCGAGAAGGTTATAGCTTCCGCCGTATATCGTCTTTTGCGATACGATATGGTCACCAGCCTGAGCGAGTGCCTCAATTGTGTATGTGATGGCAGCCGCGCCCGAAGCGGTTGCGAGCGCCGCGATACCCCCCTCAAGCGCCGCTATGCGCTTTTCAAAGACGTCCTGCGTCGAATTTGTGAGACGACCGTATATGTTGCCGGCATCGGCAAGACCAAAGCGCGCCGCAGCGTGTTCGGAATTTTTAAAGACATACGATGTTGTCTGATAAATCGGAACGGCGCGTGAGTCCGTTGCGGGGTCGGGGGTTTCCTGACCGACGTGAAGCTGAAGTGTTTCAAACTTATATTTTGACATGGTGATATAGTCCTTTCATGAAAAATCAAATTTGGGCAAACAGATATGCCCTTTGAATGCAACAAGCGCTGTACAACACTTTCAAATGTGCAAAGCATATTTGAAAGTACGCATTCGACCAAATCTGAAGTTTTCGCGAAGAAGCTTTTCAAGCAGGCAAAACATTTTTACCGTTCCTTTCAATGAGATTGGAACGATTATATCACATAAAACCCACCATGTCAATAGGAATTAAAATTTTTTTTGCGAAATGCGTTTTTTATCCTTCAGGGAAGTAGGGCGTCAGCCCCACTCTTCTTTCGTGTCAAAGACCATGTTTGCATATATTTCAGACATTTTGTCGTTGGGGAATGCGTCGTCGAAAAATTCCGCCAGCGTCACACCGATAACGCTTGACTCCGAGTCTACCTTGTGAACCCTTTCCGACCATCTTACAACCGCGCCCAGCGACACAACGCAGTTTGCCACCATAAAAACTACCAGCACCCATGTGATAATCTTTCCGATCATGTTCGGTATTTTTACAATCAATGAAGCGAACCGAGGGTATAGGTCCTTTATCCAAAGCACGCCGAGGATCCCCCAGAACGCGGAATATAAAAGGCAAATGCGCCCGTTTATATTGAATGGCATATTGCTGTAATCCCACGAGCGCGAGCCCATAACAAGCTCCTGCGCCCATGAGCAGACATATTCCACAATGCTGCCTACAAGCATCCCTGAAAAAAATGAAATCCAAACGTTGCAGTTGCGGAATTTGTAAAGCGCCATTGTCAGTGCCACGGCACCGATTCCGTAAAGTATGTTGAACGGTCCGAAAACGAGCCCCGAACGGCTCTCGATATAGCCGTTTGAAACCATGCACCATATAAGCTCGATGACAACGCCGACAAACGACCCGATAATGCAGAGCAGCGCAAGCTTATAAAAATTAATTCCCTGCGCAAAGCTCTTTGTCTTTTTCTCTTCGGCATCAACTACGGAATTTGCGGGTGCGGGGGCAATGATAACGCGCTTCTTTCCGCCTTTTTCGACATCCTTTTGACGTGTTGCCAGCTCATCGGCTGCCCTGGATGTTGATGTATATGCTTTCAGAAAATTTGCTGATGATTCCTCAAGCTCCTGAACTCGGTTCCAAACCTCAAGCGAAAATGCGTTTCGATCCTCAGCCGTCATATCGTCCTCAGCGGCGATTTTATCGTAAAGCGCCGCAACACACCGCTCCTCGTATTCGACCGCTGTCAGGATCTCCTCGGAAATCGGCTTTAAGGGCGATTCCGCGGCGGATTCCAAAGACTGATTTTCAGTGAGCTCTTCATTTTTCACAATCTCGGCGGGAGCAACCTGCTCCTCAGGCGTCAATTCTTCGTTTTTGTCAGTGTTCATATTCCTCCGATGTCTTTATCGTGAGTGCCCTCTTTTCCCGACGCTTTGTATAGGAAAGAGTCAATCACCGTGTCAACATTTCCGTTTTTCATGTCCTCAAGCGTGACTGCGTTCAAAATACCTTTAATCACACCGTCAATTCTTTCCCAAAGGGGAAGAGTCTTGCAGTTTTTTGCGCGCCTGCACGCATTCATATCAGCTGTCTCAAGACAGGCGACGGTCGTAACAGACCCCTCCGCCGCCACAATAATTTCACCTGCGGTGTATTTGTCAGCAGGATGTGTGAGCCTGTATCCTCCGCTCTTTCCACGTCGTCCCGTTATGAGCCCCCGTTTTGTGAGAGACGAAACTATAGCTTCGAGATATTTCTCCGAAATCTCCTGCTCCTCGGCAAGCTCGGTCAGCGGAACAAGTCTTGAACCGTCTTCATTTTTATCTGTTTTATCTGTCGGCGCCTCGGCACATGATGCGCTTTCTGCCTCAGCCAGTGAAATCATAAACCTAAGGGCATATCGACCTTTGGTTGAAATGAGCATTACCTTATTCCTCCCTTTACGTGATTCGATTTAGTCATACATTATTATATACGTTTTTTCGATTCAATGCAACACGGCGGGAGATTTAATCGTGAAAATATTCGGCACACATCGCGGCAAGCTCTTCAGGCGTTTCCTTCATGTCTCCGGCTATCCACCTGACGGCGACCGCAAAGACTGTCCCGATTACAGCAGCTTTTTTGTATCCGTCTCGCGAATTGGTGAACGCCTCAAAGTATTCCGGCACTCTGAAGTATTCCGCCGCAAAGTAATTGAAGCACGTCGACATCAGAAGCTTGAGCGTGCCGGCGTTGTCCTTAAACTTCATAAATACGGACAGAAAATATTCGTAGGGCGTCGGCTTCAGAAAATCCCCCATGACTGCTTTGATTTTTAATATTGTGTCGTCTTCGATTTCGCGCAGAACGTCCTCCTTCGAGTCATAATTACGGTAGAAGGTCGCGCGCGAAACACCAGCCCTTGTGACAAGCTCAGTTATAGTGATTCGCGATAAGTCTTTTGTCTTAAGCAAATAGAGAAGCGCGATACAAATGCATTCGCGTGATATTTTATTTGATGCATCGTTTGACATTCTCAGCACGTCCCTTCTTTCAAGCTCGCTTTTCTTTTCTTCCATGATAAAAACAGTCCTCCTTCGATGATTATATTTTTGATGAGACAAAATCGCGCCGTTTTGTCTATTCCGGCGATATTTTGTTGCAAATCGCGCTTACATATGATATAATCGCATCATTGATACAATTGACGCGGCGAAACATCTGGCTCACCGAAACAATTGTATCACCACATAAGCTTCTTGTCAAGAGTGCTTTGACGAGAAAAATAAAAGGCTTGGGAGGGCTTTTGTATGAAGAAAATCAAAAATAACGCTGCCAATCTCGCGCTGAGTCTGTGCGAGATAATATTGGGCATCGTCCTGCTCGCAAAACCCGTTGACTTTATCGGCGGCATTGTTGTCATTTTCGGAATTGTAATTGCTGTTTCGGGAATATTCAACATAATCTCGTATTTTCGCTCGCCTCCGAAACAGGCTGTCCTCGGCACGAAGCTGTCGGAGGGCATTATAGCGCTTGCGGTCGGAATATTCTGCGTATTCAATCCGGGCTGGATTACGGCGACGCTTTCCGTTGTGGCTGTTATATACGGCATAATCGTTCTTTTGACGGGTGTCGTGAAGATTCAGTGGACGGTTGATTTGGCGCGAATGAAGGACAGAAGCTGGAAATTCGCTCTGATAAGCTCGCTTGTTTCCGTTGTCGCGGGAATAATTATTGTCTGCAATCCATTCACGACAGTTTCTGTTGCGGGTATGGTTGCGGGACTTGTGCTTGTTGTTGAGGGCGTACTTGACATTATAGCTGTTGTCTTCGGTTCGGATGACAGCGTTTATGCCGAGTATGATGAAAGAGATAAAAAATAATGCTGATGATGACAAAAAATCGGCGGTGCTTTCGGCATCGTCGATTTTTGCGTTTCGTTATTTTGTTTTGTCCCTGTCCTCATTGTCGGGTGATGCGTCGGCGGCATCCTCTTCGGGGTCATCCCTGTCAAGGTGAGCCAAGTGAAAGATCATTGCAAGACATATGATAGCGGATATAGAGCCGAGGCAGTCAAGCCAAACGTCCGTTACCTGAGAGGTTCTGCCCTCCGAGGTCAGCTGTATTGTCTCGTCAATCAAAGCCACAATCATGCTGAGTGTTCCGGATGTGTAAATTCGCATTGACGGGGAGATATCGAAAAGCGATACCGCGAGATACAGAACGCCGCCCAGAACAGCGAATTCAATAAAATGCGCAAGCTTGCGCACAATATGTACGGTGAGCGTTCTGTCAAAGACCTTTTCAAAGATGGGGTTGAGCAGGTCAAACACCCAGTCGCTCTGCATATCTGAGATAACGGCGTCCATAGAGGAATTAAGCCATATGATTCCGACGATGAAGAAAAGAAGTATCGGGACGATGATTCTGCGTTTTGTTTTCATAATGCGCCTCCTTTTTGAGATGTTTCTGCGGGCACGGTACGGCGCCGTGCTTATTGTATCAGATTTTTTTGCGTTTGTCCACCCTTTGCGGTTTAAAAATAAAGTATTTCCTTTATTTGTCGAGCGCGGCGCGCAAAGAAGGAGGGGCTATTTCTCCTGTCCGATTTCATTTTATCTTGTGCCCAAAACTTTTTTTGAAAAAATTGTTGCAATGCCGAATCGTTTGTGGTATAATATCGTGAGTGAAGGTGAAGAGTGGGGTGACGAAGCGCAGCTCGCTCTTTGTTTTTGAGTTTTTCACCGATTGTTTCGTATGCCGGAGCAATGGTGTACGGAGGTGACATCGTGGCAAAAACAAATATGGTCGGCAAAATCGCTGAAAGAATTACACCGTTAATTGAAGAGTGCGGATATGAGGTTTGGAATATCTCATTTGATAAAGAAGGCTCAGAGCGCTACTTTCGCGTAGAGATTGATTCGGACGACGGAATAACGCTTGACGACTGCACCAAGGTAAGCGATCTGATTGACCCGATTTTGGATGAAATTCCGCCTAGTGAGGAACCGTATCACCTTGAGGTTTCCTCGGCGGGAATTGAGCGTGAGCTGAAAAAGCCGTCGCATATAGAGGCTTTTGCCGGAAGCGATGTCTTGGTTGACATCAGCTTTTTTGCGCCGAAGAACGGAAAAAAGCAAATACGCGGCACAATTGAATCATACAGTGCCGATTCGGATGAGATTACGGTTGCCATAGAGGGCGAGAGCGTTCGGCTTAAAAGGAGCGAATGCGCTAAAATCAAGACGGTCTTTGATTTTGGCGATTATAACTGACCGTTGACAATATCTTTTTGAAAGGAATACATTTTATATGAGCAAGACATCGCATGATAAGACGGCTTCCGAGAAAATGCCTGAGCTTTTTCTCGCGCTTGAGGACCTTGAACGCGAAAAACACATTTCAAAGGAATACATGCTTGAAAGAATAGAGGCGGCGCTTGTATCTGCTTACAAGCATGAAAACGGAAACGCAAATGTCAGAGTCGATATAAACGAGCAGAAGGGCGAGATTCATGTATATCAGCAGTATACGGTGGTCGAAGAGGTGGAGGATCCCGTTACGGAGGTTTCACTTGAGGACGCAAAAAAGCGCTCCAAGAAATATGTGCTCGGCGACACGGTTGAGGAAGAATTGAAGCCGAAAAATTTCAGGCGTTTGTCAGCTCAGGCTGCAAAGCAGGTGATTATTCAGGGCATTCGCGAGGAGGAGCGCAAGCACGTCCGCAGCGAATATGAGACAAAGCGCGAGGAGATTGTCACGGCGTTGGTTGTAAAGGTTGACGACTCCGACGGTTCGGTTGTAGTTGATACGGGAACAAGCGAGGCTGTCCTTATAAAGGAAGAGCAGATTCCGGGTGAGACCTTCAATGTCGGAGACAGGATAAAGG
>JAJQHI010000016.1:4632-6367 GCA_021199825.1 Bacillota bacterium | reverse complement strand
AAGGAATACGATCTTTTCTTCTATATGCTCAAAAACAGAAATATAGCCCTGACGCGCGAGCGCCTCATTTCCGAGGTTTGGGGGTACGACTTTTTCGGCGACGACAGAACGCTTGACACGCACATAAAGCTTCTGCGCCGCAGCCTCGGAAAATACGCGTCCCTTATCGTGACGCTGCGCGGTGTCGGGTATCGCTTTGACGCTGACATCTGATATTCGGGGAGCGATATGAACGGCAGGGAAAAAATAAAAAAGCCGAGAACGGGAATGAGCATAAAGAGCAAGATTCTTGCCTATATGCTTCTTTTCGTTGTAATAATACTCGTGCTCATTTGGGGATTTCAGATTTTCCTCTTTGACTATATTTACAGCAGCGTCGTCACCTCAAGGCTTTCGCGTCAGGCTGATATGATAGAGAATCACTTAGATGACAGCGACGGGCTTGAGAGGATTGTAACCGCCATAGGATATGATGAGGGCGTGTGCGTGTCCGTTTATAAGCTTACGGAGGAGAGCAGCTTCACCACGCTTATAAATATGCACGTTGCCTCAAGCTGCCTCATACACAACACCAATTCGGAGACGCTCTCCTCGCTTTATTCAAAGGCGAAGGATTCGGAGAATGGGGTATATATGTGCCGCGTCACCATGAAGGGCTTCAATGCCGCCTTTCAGAAGGGAGACGATGAGCTTTCGGATTCAAATATTCCCGAATCGGTGATATATACGGTGGCGACTGCATCCTCGGACGGCACCGAGGTGGTCATATTTTTAAACTGCCAAATCTCGCCCGATGAAGCCTCGGTCAAATCCCTGACGACAACTCTTTTGATTATATCGGCAATAACCGTAATCTGTGTGCTTATAGTTGCCGTTATAATCGCAAATCATGTGGCGCGCCCGATAACGGACGTGAACCGCGAGGCAAAGCAGCTCGCGAGATATACATATGACGGCAGCCGCGTACACCGCGGATATAAGGAGATAAACGAGCTGAACGAGACCCTGACATACGCGGCGGCGGAGCTTTCCAAGGCGGATATGACGCAAAAAGAGCTCATCGCGAATGTCTCCCACGACCTGCGCACGCCTCTCACCCTTATTGGCGGATATGCCGAGATGATGAGGGATATTCCGAGCGAGAATAAGCCTGAGAATTTGCAGATAGTGATAGATGAGACAAAGCGCCTGTCAACGCTTGTGTCCGATTTGCTTGAGGTGTCGCAGTTCAGAACAGGCAAACGCACGCTTTCCCTTGAGATATTCAATCTGACAGGGGCGCTCACCGAGACTATCAACCGTGTCATGCACCTTTACGAGCCTGAGGGGTATAAGATTAAGCTTGAAACGAGCGCGGACGTGTGGGTCAGGGCCGACAGAACGCGCATCCTTCAGGTGCTTTATAACCTTATCGGCAATGCCGTAAGCTTTATGGGAGAGGACAGAACGGTAACCGTGCGCCAGACAGTGACGGGAGATACCGTAAGGGTGTCTGTCATCGATACGGGAGAGGGAATAGCCAAGGAGGACCTTCCCCTTGTGTGGGACAGATACTACAAGGTTGACAAGGTACACAGACGCGGTGTCGGAGGTACGGGACTCGGACTTTCGATTGTGCGCGAGATACTTCTTCTTCACGATTCACTCATCGGCGTGGCAATTTAGGTGGGTGTAGGCAGCGACTTCTGGATCGAGATGAAAAAATGTCTATTAAACACATCTCAGAGCACACGAG
>JAJQHI010000016.1:0-4622 GCA_021199825.1 Bacillota bacterium | reverse complement strand
ACTTCTGGTTCGAGCTGAAAATCGTGCCGCCTCCCGAAAACATCAACATAATATCGCCGAGCGGTGATGAGCCGGCGGAAGGCGATAAACAATAAATCCAAAACTGAGGTATTTATGATTACAACAAAAAAGCTTTTCTGCGACGGATGGAGCTTCACTGAGGCGAAGCTTGGCAGCTCGCCCTCCGCGATGATGGGGGAGAGCGCCTCGGTGTCATATTCGCCCGTGGAAATTCCGCATGACATGATGATATGGCATGTCGGCGACCTTTACCGCAGCTGCGAGGGATGGTATAAGAAGACCTTCACCATGACCCCTAAAGCGGGTGAGCGCTACGAAATCCGCTTTGAGGGCGTTTACATGAACTCAACCGTCTATGTAAACGGAAAGGAAGCGTTTTCATGGAAGTACGGCTACAGCACATTCGACGCTGACATAACGGACTTTGTTTGTGACGGCGAAAACACCGTGTTTGTCCGCGTTGTCTATGAGGACCCCAACACGCGCTGGTATTCGGGCGCGGGCATTTACAGACGTGTGTGGTTTGTCACCTCCCCTGTATCAAGAATTGCCTCCGACGGGGTGTATATTGCGCCCAAAAAGACCGAGAAAGGCTGGAGAGTCTATGTCGAAACCGACACGGAAGGGCTTGACTTGGACGGTTATTCGCTTGTTCATATGATAAAGGACGCGGACGGCGCCGGCGTAACGTACGGAGAGGCGCAAATCGGCGACGGAGATTTCTATATTGACGTGACCGACCCTCATCTTTGGGGACCCGATGACCCGTATATTTATACGCTTGAGACAACGCTTTGCAGAAACGGCGAGACTGTGGACTCATCTACGTCCCCGTTTGGGTTCCGTGAGATACATTTTGACCCTGACCACGGATTTTTCATCAACGGAAAACAGATGAAGCTTCACGGCGTGTGTGAGCATCATGATTTAGGCGCGCTCGGCGCCGCCATGAATGAAACCGCCCTTCGCCGCAAGCTTGAAATGCTCCTGACAATGGGCGTCAACTCAATCCGTACCTCGCACAATCCCCCCGCGACGGAGCTGGTGGAGCTTTGTGACAGAATGGGAATTGTCATTATCGACGAGAGCTTTGATATGTGGGAATATCATAAGACATCGCACGACTACGCCGAATTTTTCAAGGAATGGCACGAGCGCGACGTGAAGTCGTGGGTGACTCGTGACAGAAACCATCCGTGCGTTATAATGTGGTCTGTCGGAAATGAAATAGGCGACACCACAAATGAGCGCGGTTCTGAGGTAACACGTGAGCTGGCTGAGCTTGTGCGCCGCTACGACAGACGCAAAAACGCGTATACCACAATCGCCTCCAACCATATGTACAGCACCGTGGCTCAGAAGGGTGCCGGCTGCCTTGACACAGTTGGATACAACTACGCCGAGCGCCTTTACGAGGAGCACCACGAAAAATATCCCGATTACTGCATTTACGGCAGCGAAACCGCGTCAACAGTGCAGAGCCGCGGCATATATCATTTCCCGCACGAGGACAGAATCACGCAGCATGAGGATCATCAGTGCTCGTCTCTCTTCAACGGCTCCACCTCTTGGGGCTCGCCCTTGACAGTATATAATATCACAAGCGACAGAAACGCTGTCTTCTGCGCGGGACAATATATCTGGACCGGCTTTGACTATATAGGCGAGCCTACTCCGTATGAAACGAAAAACTCATATTTCGGTCAGATTGACACGGCGGGCTTCCCGAAGGATTCATATTATGCTTACCGCGCGGAGTGGAGCGACGGCAAAAAGTCACCTATGGTGCATATAACCCCGTCGTACTGGGACTTCAACGAAGGGCAGATAATAGACATTATGGTGTATTCAAACTGCGCTCGCTCGGCGCTTTACCGCGACGGCGAGCTTGTGGGCGAATATACATACAACCATAAGGACGGAAACGAGATAACGCCGCATTATAAGCTCCCATACAAAAAGGGTGTCCTTACCGCCGTTGCGTATGACGAGGCGGGATGTGAGGTAGCGCGCGATGAAATACGCTCATTTGGCGAACCCAAAAAGGTGATAATCAACGCTGACAAAAGGACGCTTAACGCGGATGGACGTGACCTCATATTCGCTGATATTTCAACCGTTGACGAAAACGGGACGTTTGTCGCAAATGCCCGCTGCCGCGTGAATCTGAAAATTGAGGGTGCGGGAAGGCTTATAGGACTTGATAACGGCGACAGCACCGATTACGAGGAATATAAAACAACGTCAAGGAGGCTCTTCTCAGGTCGTCTGCTCGCGATAATCGAGGCGACGGACGCGTCAGGCGAGATAACGCTCACCGCGTCAGTGCCGGGCGTGGGCGACGCTGAGGCGCATTTCACATCAGTGCCCGCTGAGATGACAGAGGGAATCGACGTACACGGCGAATGCGCTGACGCTGAGCCCTCCTCCGAGATACCGCTTCGCAAAATCGAGCTTTCGGCTGACGGCGGTGTTATAACAAAGGAAAAGGGTGTTGCCGTTTCGGCTGTCCTTTTGCCAAATGACGCGACATACCGTGATGTCACATGGTGCGTTTACGAAAAGGGCGCGAATAACTCAAGATTTGTGATAAATACGTTCGGGGACGGGAGCGTTTCCGTGTTCGCGGGTGGGAGAACGTGCGACGGGGACTACGTCCTTCGCGCCTCATCCAAAAACGGCACCTCATACCCGTGCGTTATCTCCGAGCTTCCCATAAAAGTGATGGGCGTGGGCGGTCTCGCCGACAATGACCCGAACCGCGCATACCGCACGCTTTACGCTGCCGAATGCGATACTCTTTACGGCGACAGCTTTGAAAAGGGTGAGCGTGAGGTTACCGGAATCGGCAACAACGTCACCGTCGAATTTACATCCCTTGAGCTTACGGAAGGCGCCAAAGGCATCACCGTATCGGGACGTACAAGACGCGCTGCCGAGTTTGTCATGCTCCGCATAGAGGGAACAGGAAGAATTTCGCGCCCGAACATGAACGTAACCTTCATGAAAACAGACGACTATTCGACCATAACCTCCCCCATATATATCGAGCCGGGAACGTACAGCGTCTCACTCATATTTCTGCCGGGCGCGGATTTTGACCTTCAGTCCGTCAAGTTTGAAAAGTAAGAGTACATAAAAGCCTCATTTCCGGTGATACTATGTATGGACGAAAAGCCTGTAAGCTTTAGTCTTTACTTTACGCCGGAGGTGACAGAATGAGTCCGAAGGAACTTCTTTATATTGAGGATGCGCTCGACCATGAAAAGCATCTTGAGAAAAAGTGCGCTGATGCCTCGCAGCAGCTGACAAACACAGAGCTGAAAAATTTCGCCGAACAGTTAGCGGCAAAGCACCGCGAGATATTTGGCAAGATTTACCAGCTTGTGTGAGAATGTGAGGGGGTATTGTCATGGACGACAAATGCTTAATGGAAGACCTTTTGCTTGAGGCAAAGGGCGTGTGCGACCTTTATATGCACGGAACGATTGAGTCAGCGACGCCAAATGTACACGGCGCATTTGACTGCGCGCTCGACGAGTCGCTCAAGATGCAGGATGACATTTACCGCAGGATGTCGGAGCAGGGATGGTTCCCCTCCGAGAGCGCGGAGCCTGCGCGCATAGATAAGGTACGTCAGAAATTCAGCTCTCAAAGCTGAAAAGCGTCAAAAAAGGACACGGTTTCCGCCGTGCCCTTTTTGTTTGCTGATTGCTCAATGCTTGTGATTGTATTCGCTGTAGACCTTAATTCGCGTCATTGCGCGAGAGAGCTTTGCCGATGCCGAGCGAAATTCAAGGCTGCTGTTGCTGCGCTTGAGCTCCTCCTCCGCGTCCTGAGCACTTCTCCTTGCGCGAATCACGTCAATGTCGTCCGGGGACTCCGCTGACTCGACAAGAATCAGCACGTCACCTCCCGATACCTTTATAACGCCGTCGGATACAGCCGCGTGGAATGTCTCCCCGTCCTTTGTGCGGTATGAGAGTATGCCGGGCGTCACCGCCGCCGCCATATTTGAATGTCCCGCTAAAATGCCGTATTTGCCGTCGGGAGCCGTTACGGTGACCGATACAGCCGGTCCGTTGTAAAATACCTTGTCGGCGGCTATTATGCGAAGCGAAAATTCGCGTTCCCTCTCTGCCATATCACACCCTGATGCTCTTTGCCTTGCGCACTACGTCGTCAATCGTTCCGACGTTGTAAAACGCCTCCTCAGGGTAGCCATCAGCCTCTCCGTCAACGATGGCGCCAAAGCCCTTAACTGTGTCCTCAAGCTTAACATATACCCCGTCAACGCCCGAAAATTTCGTCGCGACAAAGAAGGGCTGTGAGAGGAACCTTTGAATGCGCCTGGCGCGCGATACGACAAGCTTGTCCTCGTCCGAAAGCTCGCCCACACCCAAAATCACGATTATATCCTGCAGATCGCGGTACTTTTGAAGAATCTGTTCAACCTTGAGCGCGACGCGGTAATGCTCCTCGCCCACAATGTCGGGCTCAAGCAGCTGAGACGTGGACTCAAGCGAATCGACGGCTGGGTAAATGCCCTCGCCGGCGATTTTTCGCGAAAGCACCGTCATCGCGTCCAGATGCGAGAAGGT
>JAJQHI010000165.1 GCA_021199825.1 Bacillota bacterium | reverse complement strand
ACGGATAAATAATGGAAAATCTAAAGGTATATTCGCTGTACTCCGGCTCAAAGGGCAATTCGACCTACATAGAGTACGGGGATGACGCGATACTGCTTGACGCGGGCGGCTCGTATCTCTCGCTTTCGCGCACGGTTACGGAGATAGGAGGGGACACGCATAAAATCAAGTCCGTCTTTATCACGCACGAGCACCGCGACCATGTGTCGGCGCTCGAAACGCTCACAAAACGGCTGAACGTGCCGATTCATATGACGGCGCCGTCCGCGAAAAAGCTTGAAAAGAGCGCCTCGGAGGCGCTCAGCCTCAATATAATCGAGCATCCGCCCATATATGAGGAGACTGTTTCCGCGATTCACATAAAGAGCTTTCGCACTTATCACGACGCAGCTATGTGCGTCGGATATAAGGTCACATTTGACGGGTGTGCCGCCGCCTTGGGGCTTCTCACCGACACAGGACACATAACGGATGAGATTGTGGGGGAGCTTTCGGGCTGCACTCACCTGATAATGGAGGCGAACCACGACGTCGATATGCTCATGCACGGGTCGTATCCGTACTTTTTGAAGGAGCGAATTTTGTCCCCAAGGGGGCATCTTTCAAATGAGCAGAGCGCGGAGCTTGCCGCTGACCTTGCCTCATGCGGGGCTGAGCGAATTGTGCTCGCGCACCTCTCGGAGCAAAACAACACCCGAACTCTCGCGATGTCTGAGGTGTCGGGGGCGATTGCGGGGTATGGCGTATCGCTTGACGCCGCCTCACAGTCATCTCCCGTGCGGGTGATTTGATTTAAAATGAACGTATTTCACATTATAACGGTCGGCAGGCTGAGGGAGGATTACTTCCGCGCTGCCGCCGCCGAATATGAAAAGCGCCTGTCAGCCTACGGAAGGGTGACAAAGACGGAAATTTCGCCGAAGAGCCTGAGCGATAACCCATCGGCGGGGGAGATAGCGTCCGCGCTTGACGCGGAGGGCGCGATGATTCTGCGCGCGCTGCCAAAGGGGGCGTTTGTCACGGCGATGTGCGTTGAGGGGCGGCAGTTTCCCTCATCGGAGGCGCTCGCGGAGCGCCTCGGCAGTGAGCTTGACGCGGGAGCGTCGGAGCTTGCGTTTATCATCGGAAGCTCATATGGGCTTTCGGAGTCTGTTAAGGCGAGGGCGGATTTGAAGCTGTCGCTTTCAAATCTGACATTCCCGCATACAATGATGCAGCCGATTCTCTATGAGGTGCTGTATCGTTCAATGTCTCTTCTTCACGGCGGGAGGTACCATAAATAAAAACATGAAAAGCATCAAAGCTCGCATATTGGCAATATTAACGCTGCTTCTTATTTGTGCCGTGTGGTATGTTTACCTTCTCGGCTGGTTTGACGTGGCGTTTTTTGCGCGCACGGATGCGAGTGATGATGCTTTGACTGAGGAATCAACATACGATGAAACATCGTGCGATGTCTCATCGTACGATACTTCTGAGGATATATCGGGCGTGGACAGCGCGTCTGACGCGGAAACAACCGCCGATGCTTCCGACCCCGGCGTGGAGTCGGGCGGGACGGAGACTGTATTCGGCTTGGTATCGGATTATGAGGCGCTCGGATATTCGCTTTCAACTGGCGGCTGGGGCGAGGGGTTTGTCTTAGCGTCGGCGGGAGATATATTCGGCTCGCTTCCAAGCGTATTTTCATATAGGGACGTGACAGTGAGCGAGGTGTCATATCTGACGCCCGACGACGCGACGCTGCGCGAGGCGGTTTATACTGATGTGACCGAGGCTGAAGCGTCGGTGACACTTTACATGGGATACGTGATAGTGAGCGGGACTGACGGGGTGTCAAAATATATATACACTCAGGACGGCGTGTGCGTCGGGTATTACGACGGGGACGAGATAGCGCCCGCGTATCAGCGTGATATGGACGGAAATCCGCTTTTCATATACAAGGACGCGTATTACTGCCTTGATGAGGACGCCTGCAAATTTGTCGAGTCTGATTACGACCCTGACACGGACGACAGAGGCGCGCATTTTGATTATTTGTCCTCATATGGGACTCTGTCGGAGAGCAGATATTTTGATTCGGACTGGATATTGAGCTATACGTACGAGGATATTGAGGGCGAATTTGACGAAAACGGGTATCAGCTCGCGTATCAGATACCGACATATACGCGCTATTTCGCGCTTTTCAGCACGTCGAAGCGTCTGACTGACTATATTTACACGAGGACGTGGAACTTTTCCGAGTCGCTTGCTCCCGTGACGGACGAAAACGGCTGGCTTTATTATATAACGCGCAGCGGCAAAACGGCGTTTGCGGCGTCGAACAAATACACGGACTCATCCCTTGGCAGAAAGGTTATAGAGTTTTATCTGCCGCCCCTGACGGACGGGGAGGAGTCGATAGGCTTTTATCACTTTGAAAACGGGCTTGTGCGCATCAGGCGCGTGACGATAGACAACACCTATTACAACAGGGAAAACAATCCCCGCACATACGTATATACGGATGAGGATATTCTCATTTATTCCGACGGCACGAAGTTTGCCACCCCGTCGGGTTATGAGGTTGTGGCATATTCGTCGGGGATGATACTTTTGAAGAGCAGCTCCGACGGCAAATACGGATACATGGACTACACGGGCGCTTGGGTGGTTCAGCCGACGCTTTCATACGCGGAGCCCTTTTATGAGGGGCTTGCCGTGGTCGGAGAGGGAGGCGAGCGCGCGCTCATAGACACAAGCGGCAGCTATGTGATTGGGATGGGTGAATATTCGTATATATCAAACGCATCATCCGGCATCATTGCCGTATACGGGGATGAGGGCTGGTGCGTGCTTTACAAAATGGAGGCGGCGGAAGAGAATGAGTGACATTTTAAAATGTGACGTTGCTGTTGTCGGCGCGGGTCACGCGGGAGCTGAGGCTGCGGCTGCGTCATCAAGGCTTGGGCTTGACACCGTGCTTTTCACGCTCTCCCTTGACAGTGTCGCGAATATGCCCTGCAACCCGTCCGTCGGCGGCACGGGAAAGGGGCATTTGGTATATGAAATTGACGCGCTCGGCGGCATTATGGGCAGAGCCGCGGATCTGGCGGCTGTTTCAAGCAGGACGCTGAACGAAAGCAAGGGCGCGGCGGTGCGTTCAAAAAGAGTGCAGGCTGACAGGCGAAAATATAAAGCCGTTGTCACGGATATGCTGAAAAAAGAGCCGAATCTGCGTCTTGTGCAGGCGGAGATTGTAAGGCTTGAGGTGACGGCGGGGCGCATTACGGCTGTTATTACGCGAATGGGCGAGCGGTGGGAGTGTTCCGCCGCCGTTTTATGCTGCGGGACGTATCTTTGCGGCATGGTTCACGTCGGCGACATTCACTATCCGGCGGGTCCCGACGGTTCGCTTTCCGCCGATCGCTTAACGGAATCGCTCCGGTCGGAGGGGCTTTCGGTTATGCGCTTCAAAACGGGTACGCCCGTGAGAGCTTCGGCGAGAACGATTGATTTTTCGCGCCTTGAGGAGCAGGTGGGGGAGGCGTTTGCCGTCCCGTTTTCACATCTCACGCCCGATGATTATCTTGACGGGCAACAGAGGGCAACTCCGTGCCACATCGTATACACGAACGCGAAAACGCATGAGATAATAAAGAAAAATCTTCATCGCTCGGCGATGTATTCGGGGAACATTCACGGCGTCGGACCGAGGTACTGCCCGTCAATTGAGGACAAAATTGTGCGCTTTGCGGACAAGGAGCGCCACCAGCTCTTCATTGAGCCTATGGGAGAGGATGACGACGAGGTATACATTCAGGGCTTTTCGACATCAATGCCCACAGAGGTTCAGCGCGAGATGCTGCATTCGCTTGAGGGCTTTGAGAACGCGCACATAACGCGAAATGCGTACGCGATTGAATATGACCTATGCAATCCGACGGAGCTTGACGTGACGCTCGGATTCAAGAAAATACGCGGACTTTACGGCGCGGGGCAGTTCAACGGCACATCGGGCTATGAGGAGGCGGCGGCGCAGGGGCTTGTCGCGGGCGCGAACGCGGCGCTTTACGTAAAAAATGAATCCCCGCTGATAATCGAGCGCCAGTCGTCATATATCGGGATTATGATTGACGACCTCATAAATAAGGGCGTCACCGAGCCGTATCGGATTATGACCTCGCGCTCGGAGTACAGGCTCTTAATGCGTCAGGACAACGCCGATTTGCGTCTGACGCCTAAGGCGCACGGTGCGGGATTGATTGACGAGGAGTCATGGGAGAGCTTTTTGGCGCGCCGGCGCCGCGTTGATTCGGAGATATCGAGGCTCGGCGTCACGGTCATCTCTGTCGGGAGCGCAAACGAAATGCTTGAGAGGTGTTCGTCCTCGCCTGTCAGGACGGCGTGCCGCGCGGCGGAGCTGCTGCGCAGACCTGAGGTTAGCTATGAGGCGATATGCGAGGCTTCCCCGCCTGACGAGGAGCTTTCGCGCAAGGAAAAGCTTACGGTGTCGGCTGAGATAAAATATGAAGGGTACATCAAAAAGCAGGAGGCTGCCGTAAAGAGCGCGCAGCGCGCCGAGGGGATGAAGCTTCCCGCCGACATTGACTATCGAGAGGTGAGCGGGCTGCGCCGGGAGGCTGAAATTAAGCTTTCCGAGGCGCGTCCTGAATCTGTCGGTCAGGCATCGCGGATTTCGGGTGTGAATCCGGCGGACATTACGGCGCTTTTGATTTATCTTGAGGCAAAACGAAGGGAGCGGCATCAGTGATAAGGGAATCAAGGCTTTTTGAGCTGTGCGATAAGAACAAAATCACGCTCGGAGCGGGTGAGGCTGGCAGGCTGTGTGATTTCGCTGACATACTGTACACGGAAAACGAAAAATACAATCTCACCGCGACGACGGACGAGGACGGGATAATTCTCCGACACTTTATCGATTCGATGACGGTGCTTCCGTACATTGAAGGCGAGCGAATGCTTGACGTTGGGAGCGGAGCGGGCTTCCCCGCGGTCCCAGCGGCGATAATGAAGCCTTCTTTATCGGTGACGCCGCTTGACTCAACGGGAAAGCGCATGAATTTTGTGAAGGCGGCGGCGGGGAGCCTTGGGCTTTCAAACGTACACCCGATAACTGCGCGGGCTGAGGAGGCGGCGCACGATTCAGCTCTCCGCGAGAGCTTTGATACCGTTGTGTCGCGGGCTGTGGCGAAAATGTCGGTGTTGGTCGAGATAACGATACCGTTTGCCAAGGTGGGCGGCGTGGTCATCGCCATGAAGGGCGAGGAGGATGTCGCCGCGGCGGAGCTTGACGAGGCAGCGGGGGCGATTTCGGTGCTCGGCGCTGAGGTTGAGAGGATTGTTCCAATTGAGCTTTTTGGCGGTTGTGACGGCGAGGCGTTACACCGAACGCTTATAATTATGCGAAAAAAAAAGCGCACGGACGGGCGCTTCCCGCGCCGATACGCACGCATTTTGAAGGAGAGATTATAATAACGGGGGAAAACTCTGCTTAAGGGGGACTTTTCGAGAAAAGTCCCCCTTAAGAATCCCTTCAAAAGCTTTTAAGAGGGGAAATATGATAGGTTGGGTTGAAATTAAGCGCTAAGTCAAAGATTTTTCATTCTTCGACTTAGCGCTTTACCTCATCAGGAGTAAATCTATTCCCCCTCCTAAAAGTTTTTGAAGGGGGGGTGGGGGAAACTTTTTTCAAAAAGTCTCCCCCAACTAAGCGCTCCAAATATTATTCCTCTATAGGCTTCCCTTCTTTGTTAAAGAGGGGCAGGGGTACGAGTGAGATAATATCCTCACGATGAGCTGCCTCGCCTTCAGCGAGAATGCAGGCACGTCCGCAGATAATTCCGCCCGCCTCATGCACTAGCTTTTCAAGAGCGGAGAGCGACTCACCCGTCGAGATAACGTCATCGATGATAAGAATGCGCTTGCCCTTCATTGCCTCAGCCTCAGCCGTGTCAAGATAAAGCTTCTGGAGCTTTTTCGTTGTAATCGATTTAACGGAAACCTCAAATATGCCTGTCATGTAAAGCTTAGGCGTTTTTCTTGCGAGAAAATAGCGCCTGTTTCCCGCCAAGCGCGCCATTTCGTGCGTTACGGGGATTCCCTTTGATTCCGCCGTAAGCATATAATCAAAATCGGGAACTCGGCGCAGAAGCTCGTTGGCGCAAGCAGTAACAAGCTCAGGGTCGCCGAAGGTGACAAACGCACCTATGTAAAGGTCCTCCGTCAGAGGGCAGAGCGGCAGCTGTCTTTTCAGTCCGCAAAGTTCAATCTCATAAGTCATCATTCCAAACGCCTCACCAAAAATAGATTTTTTCGGGCAAAACCCGCCCAAATAATTATATCACAAGCCCCCGCTCTGTGTCAAGAGCAGGGGCTCGCTGTTTTATTATTCTTTGTAGCGTTACAATAGAAGTGAGACTGAAAGGTATAGAAAAAAGGCTGAGGAA
>JAJQHI010000023.1:5083-6505 GCA_021199825.1 Bacillota bacterium | reverse complement strand
GTCGTCCTCAGATGAAATCTCGTAAGCCTACTCAAACCAGACCCACGTAAGCACGCCCCGCGGCACGGAGAGGGAGGTGAGCTTCATAGGATCATCAAGCCCGCGAAAATAAATCTTCTGCCCCGTCCGCCTTCGCGTTATCTCAAGCGGCGAGCGCTTGAACTCAAACTCACGCGTCACGCCGAGCCTCTCCGCCGCCCATAAAAGCTCCGAAAAGCATGAGCGCTCAAGGGAGGAATACGTCCGCCTTATGACGAGCATATTCGCCTTCGGATACCGCCTCAGATTGTAAATATACCAAAGCGCTGCCGTTTTCGATTTCTTTGAAGCCCTTGACCCCTTCACGGCTCTGTATCGCCCGCGAAAGCTCCAAAACCTCCCGTACCCGCCGCCCACCGCCTCCGAAATATCAATCCTTGACACCGCCGTCAGCCTCCTCCGACATGAGCCTCTCCTCACCTACGATAAATACAGCCTCACCGTCCTTTTCGTCAGACGCGCCGACCTCAGCGCTCCCCATATACTTGAGAAGCATGCTCGCGGCGTCCATTTTCTCCTTTATCGTCGGAGCCTTCCTGAACCGCTTTCCGACCTCGCCCCGACCCGACCTCGATGACGATACGGCGTCCTCCGAAATCTCGCCTCTCATGACGGCTGTGAGCGTTGCCATAATCTCAGCCGCTGTCGCCGCGGGCGGCTCCTCCTCGCCCTTCCCGTCGGGCGGACGTGAAAGCTCCTTTATGACGGCTGGCAGCCCCAAAAGCTCGTACCCGTATCTGCGCTTTTTGTATCCGGCACACCTTGCCGCCGCCTCAACTCCCATGCCGCCCCTGATGTTCTGGCAGAACCGCCTTTGCCTGCGGTTAAGCTTTTCCTCGTTTTCCTCTATCGCAATCCCTCCTTTTCTCAAATCCCGCCGAAACGTCACCTTTTCTCGTCAAGATATATAATCTTGTCCGATACCGCCCCGATTAGCTCCGATAAGCTTGAAAGCTCGCATACCGAAAGCACCTC
Source organism: Bacillota bacterium (assembly GCA_021199825.1). Classification (GTDB taxonomy): domain Bacteria; phylum Bacillota; class Clostridia; order Oscillospirales; family CAG-272; genus DTU064. The sequence goes on along the minus strand of JAJQHI010000023.1, from coordinate 5,491 downwards.
AGTCGGGCTCAGCTCCTCAATGCAGTGAGAGCATATGTACCCGCTCTCGTCCGTCCCGCAGAAGTCGGAGACGTAAATGCACAAATCCCCCGACTCAATCTCATCAAAGCACCTCATGCAAACGGCGGAGTCCCTGCTCCTCGGCTGCATGGGACACCCGATGACGTGCCCAATGTCACACCCGCAAATATCACACATACTGTAAACACCCCCTTTAAAACGTTTGTTCGTTTTGAAGACTTATTTTTTGCGCCGAAAATAAAACGTTTGTTCGATTTCGGCGCAAAAAAATATATCTGACCTGACATCCCCCGCTGCAATGATTCACAGCGAAGCGTCCTCAAAGCTTTCCTTCGTTCTTCAACGTCATTTATCATAAAATCGACGCTGCACCGTGAATATTGAATG
>JAJQHI010000023.1:0-4983 GCA_021199825.1 Bacillota bacterium | reverse complement strand
CAAATTCAATATTCATCTAACTTGAAGAATGAATCTGTGATTCGTTCTTCAACGTCACTTATCATAAAATCGACGCTGCACCGTGAATATTGAATGCAAATTCAATATTCATCTAACTTGAAGAATGAATCTGTGATTCGTTCTTCAACGTTATTATACCACAATTTCGGGCTTATGTCAACCCTGCTTGAAACATTTGTTCCCGAAAACGCAAAAAAACGCGCGAGCTGTACAAACTATCGTACACCATGTGCCGATTTCCGATGCTGCAGCCCGCGCGCGTATGCTATTATTCTTTCCCGTTCTCTTCCTCCTCGTCCGCCGATATATCGACCGCTTTAATTTCACCTTTTCGGCGGCGCCTGACGCATTCTGTCAGCAGATACTCAATCTGACCGTTCACAGAGCGAAAATCATCCTCAGCCCACGCGGCGATTTCATTGTACAGCTTTTCCGAGAGACGAAGCGGAACCTGTTTTTTCTGTGCCAACCCCTTAATAAAGCGTGCCCGAATTTACGACGGGCTGAGCGTCGTGATTTCCGCACAGAACAACGAGAAGATTTGAAACCATGGCAGCCTTGCGCTCGTCGTCAAGCTCCACAAGTCCGCCGGCGTTGAGCCTCTCAAGCGCCATTTCGACCATGCCGACAGCTCCGTCCACAATCATCTTGCGCGCGTCGATTATAGCCGATGCCTGCTGGCGCTGGAGCATTACAGCCGCGATTTCCGTCGCGTACGCAAGATACGTAATTCTCGCGTCGAGAATCTCAAGCCCTGCCTCGCTCACCTTTGACTGAATCTCCTGGCGAATCCTCTCGGCTACAATCTCGCTTGAGCCGCGAAGGCTTCCGTCGTCCGCGTGACCGTCGCCCGTCGTGTCGATGTTGGGCGCCACGTCGTAAGGGTAAACCCTGACGATGTTGCGCACCGCGCTGTCACACTGAAGCGAGAGATACTCCTTGTAGTTGTCAACGCTGAATACAGCCTTGGCGGTGTCAGTAACGCGCCACATAACGGCAACGGCAATCTCAACGGGGTTGCCGAGACAGTCGTTGATTTTCTGGCGCGAATTGGAAAGCGTCATAATCTTGAGCGAAATCTTCTTTGAAGCCCCGCCGATTGAAATCTGCGAGGACGCCCCGCCGTCGTCCGATGTCAGCTTGAGAGCGGACGGCACGGACTTTCTCACGTCGCGGCTCTGACCCAAAGAGGTGTCAGCCGCGGGATTGACAGATCCGCAGAAGGGATTCACCGCGTAAAAGCCCGGCTCGCGGATTGTCCCGTAATATTTGCCGAAAAGCGTCAGCACAAGCGCCTCCTCAGGGTCGAGAATCCTCAGCCCGCAGAAGGGAATCCAGCCAATGGCGCACACCACAATGCCCGCGACCAGCATGACGATGTGAGGCGTCGAGATTTCGTAAATCGCGTCGCCGTACTCGTCAAAGCCGACAGACTCAATTCCCATGGCTCCCGCTATGATAAGTCCGACGGCGGCGATGTAAATCAGTATCCCGCCTAAAAGCACCGCGAACCCGTGCCTTTTTCCCGTGAGGACCTTTTCCTTGATGTCCTTGTTCTTAATCATCGTGTTTTCGTTCATTATACGTACCTCCGTACTGTTTTTTCTTCACTCGGTGCTCCTCACCTTGTGATATTAAAATGATATCACATTGATAACCCATTGTCAACCCCCTAAGGAAAAAAATTTTTATTTTTTTCGCCGACCTCGAAGCCGCGTGAGAATATTTGCCAGCTGCCCGCTTTCGAATGAAAGGCTCATATTCCCGTCAATAATCCCTTTGCGGAAATAGACCGCAAAGGGGGAATTTCAAATGTACTACGGCAAAGTTGAAATATGCGGCGTTGACACGACAAAGCTGAAAACGCTCTCAAGTGAGGAAAAGCGAAGGCTTCTTTGCTTGGTAAAGAGCGGGGACGCGGCGGCGAGCGAGGAGGCTCGCTCCGAGCTGATATACGCGAATCTCAGATTGGTGCTTTCCGTAATCCAGCGCTTTTCGGGCAGCCGCGAGAACATGGACGACCTATTTCAGGTGGGCTGCATTGGGCTTTTAAAATCAATCGACAGATTCGACCTTGACAAGGAGGTTGAGTTTTCCACATACGCCGTGCCCATGATAATAGGCGAGGTCAGACGCTATCTGCGCGACAACTCATCCTTCCGCGTGAGCCGCTCCCTGCGCGACCTTGCCTATAAGGCGCTCACCGTCAGGGAGGAAATGATGCGCCGCGAAAACAGGGAAGCGGCTGTTGACGATATCGCCGCGGCTCTCGGCTGCGAGGTGCGCGACGTGACAGAGGCGCTCGCCTCAATCGCCGACCCCGTATCGCTTTATGAGCCCGTATACAGCGACGGCACCGACCAGATATACGTCATGGACCAGATCGCCGACGAGGGCGAGGGGGATGAGGCGTGGCTTGAGGATATCGCCCTTCGCGAGGCGCTCTCAAAGCTCGCCCCGCGTGAGCGCTCCATAATCGAGATGCGCTACTTTTACGGAAAAACGCAGACCGAAATCGCCTCGAAAATCGGCATATCTCAGGCACAGGTATCGCGGCTCGAAAAAAGCGCCCTGTCCTCAATCAAAAGGCAGATGTAATATTCATACAATACACACTGATAAAGTCGGAGCTCGATTTTTCAAAAAAAATTCCGAATCGCTATTGACAAATCGAAAAAGACACTGTATAATATAACGTACTGTGCGCAGGATGGCTTTTACGTGCCCGTACAGTTAAAGAAAAACGGTGAATTTCAAAATGAGGAGATGAGGCAGTGACACTTGATATATCCCCCGTGCTTTCGGGTAGAGCGTCGTCCTTATCCTTTGAATATGAGATTGACCCGACGGGTGATGATTTTGCGCTGCCCCCGCACGGCGTGACCTCGCTTGACCCAATCGCTGTCAGCGCCACAGTAAAGAGCGCCGGCATTACGATAAAGCTTGAGGCTGAGGCAAAGGTTTCGTATCACGCCGTCTGCGACAGATGCACCGAGGAGTTTGACGGTCAGTTCACCTTTTCATACGAAAGATACGTGAAAAGCGAGGAGGGGCGAGCGGACACATCCGGAGACGATGAGGAAGACTCATGGGAGGACGAAGACGTGCTCTTTGACGGGGAAGGAAAAATATCCTTTGACCGCGAGATAGTCGAGGAGGCAATGCTTTCGTTCCCGAATGCGCTTCTATGCCGCGAGGACTGTGCCGGCATATGCGAGTACTGCGGGCAGAACCTCAATATAGCCGACTGCGGCTGCAGGGAGCGCGAAAAGAACGCCCTCGACCCAAGATGGGAGGCGCTCGCGTCACTTTACGCTGACGATGAGGAAAAATTCCCGCAATGATTATAGTTTATACGGCGTGCGGCAAACGCCCGCGTCCTTTAATATTTTTTGTTAAATAACGGAGGGAAAATAATATGGCAGTTCCGAAGAGAAAAGTTTCGCCCGCGCGCCGCGACAAGAGACGTTCGAGCAACAGCAAGCTTACAGCTCCGAGCATGGTAAAGTGCTCCAATTGCGGAGAGTACACGCTCAATCACCGTGTATGCCCCTCATGCGGCTACTATGACGGAAAAGAGATAATCAGCAAAAACGCCGACGCCAAGAAGTAATGCGGCGGGCGGCTCTGATAAAATGGGAACCCTGACGAAAAACGGCGGGTTCCTTTCTCTTTTTCTTGACTTGCTGCCGTCTTTGATGTATAATGGAACAAAATGACGGCGAAAGCTTTTTCGGAGGTCACATGGACAGCACATTCAAAATCGGCGCTCATATGTCAACGACGGGCGGCTACAAAAAAATGGCGGAGAATATACTGAGTATCGGCGGCACGACGGCGCAGTTTTTCTCACGAAATCCCCGCGGCGGCGCGCTCAAGGAAAGAAAGCCTGAGGACGAGGCGGCGGCAAAGGAAATACTCGCGGGCGCGGGCGTTGATTACCGCTGCTTTATAGCTCACGCGCCCTATATCATCAATCCCTGCTCAGCAAAGCCTGAGATTCGCCAATACAGCATGGAGATGATGCGCGAGGATATTGAACGGCTCGGCGAGATTTTCCCCGGCATGCTCTATAATTTTCACCCCGGCTCACATACGGGTCAGGGCGTTGAGGTTGGCATTGAGCTGACCGCTCACTGTCTTTCGTCAATTATTACGCCTGAGGATAAGATAAAGGTCTTAATTGAGACGATGGCGGGCAAGGGAAGCGAGCTCGGTGGAAAATTCGAAGAAATACGCGCGATAATAGACGCGGCGGAGCGCGAAAACCCCGACATTGAGGGGATGATAGGCGTCTGCCTTGACACCTGCCACATAAACGACGGCGGATATGACGTTGTGGGCGACCTTGACGGCGTTTTGGATGAGTTTGACCGCGTGATAGGACTTGACCGCCTCTGCGCCATACACCTGAACGACAGCAAGAACCCCATGGGCTCAAAAAAGGACAGACATGAGGTTATCGGCGGCGGAACGCTCGGAAACGACGCGATATCAAGAATAATAAATCACCCGAAGCTGAGACATTTGCCGTTTTGCCTTGAAACGCCGAATGAGCTGCCGGGCTACAGAAACGAAATCACGCGCCTGCGTGAGCTGAGGTGCGGGAAATGAACCTATGTGTTGTGACGCCGCCTGATGTCACCTGCTGCTTTACGGGGCACAGACGCATTGAACGCGCAGCGTTTGAGGGCGGACTTGTCGAAAGAGTAGACAATGCCGTCGCAGAGCTTTACGAGTCGGGTGTGAGAAACTTCAGATGCGGGGGCGCTCTCGGCTTTGATACAATAGCGGCGATTGCCGTTATAAGGCACAGAACACTTCATCCCGATGTGAGGCTTGTCCTAGTCCTTCCATGCCGAGATCAGGACGCCAAATGGTCAAAAACCGACCGCGAGCGCTATGCCCGCATAATTCACGCAGCGGATGAGGTCGTGTACGTCGGCAACGAATACACAAAGG
>JAJQHI010000217.1 GCA_021199825.1 Bacillota bacterium | reverse complement strand
TTTTTATTCCTGACGGCGCTTGTGCTTCTGACATTTGGTCCTGTGACCGCGGGCGTCACTTATATTTTGAGAAACATGCTGAGGGGCGAGCCTGTTTTCCTGTGGAGCGACTTTTGGCACACGATTAAGCGAAATCTGCGTCAGAGCCTGATTATGAGTATACTTGACCTGCTTTTGATCTTCCTGCTCTACAACGACGTCACGTTCTTCTTAGCGGAAATAAACGACGACTCATATATGATGCTTATATTGTTCTTCATTTCGCTTTTGATGTTCGTGGTTTACATGATGATGAGGTTTTACATGTATCACATCATGATAACCTTTGACCTTTCGATATTCAAGATATTCAAAAATTCCTTGATCTTCTCGATTCTCGGCATTAAACGCAACATTATGGCTGTTATAGGCTTTATTATAGTGCTGGCGTTCAATTATCTTCTCTTCGCGGTGTTCATCCCGCTCGGAATTATTCTTCCGTTTGTAATAGTTCCGGCGATGCTTTTGGCAATTGAGACATATGCCGCCTTCCCCGTAATCAAAAAATATATGATTGACCCATATTACCGCGACAGCGATAACTTTGAGGAGGCTTACGGAGACGATGAAGAAGAGGAGGATGAGGAATCGGGCTTATCGGAGCTTCCGGAGGGCTCATCAGGTGAGTGAGCGGGCAGACGGTCACGCCACAGCTGCCGCATGAGGTCACACAGCAATACCGCGGGATGTGAGAGCAGAAACCAAAGCACCATATAGTGCGGGCATATTTGTCCCAAAAGGTTTGGTGTGAGGGAGCGGTAGCTCCACACGGAAAGGTGCAGCCACAGGTTGAGTATACAGCCCGAAACAAACTCTATTGTCGTGATAATTAAGGCACCGACGGCGGCACAAAGCACAATTCGCTTGCTGGCGTTGTGTTCTCTGTATATATAAATCAAAAGAAAGCATATACCGCCGACAAAAATCATCGACGGGTGCGTATACCCGCGCCAGAGCGTTTCAACGGCGCCGTAAACGACGCCTCCCATGACGGCGGCGAAAAGGTATTCAACGGTTTTTTTCATAAAAATCACCCCTGTCAGGTATTATCACCTGACAGGGGGTTCTTTTATGCGCGTATGCGGATCTCTTTTCTATGGAAATTCAAGGATTCAGGCGGGCTATTCGATAAGTCCGAGTGTTTTGATTATAAATACGCCGATAAACATCGTCACAAGACTCATCACTGTTGAAATTACGAGAATCTGTCCCGCCAAGTCGGCGTCACTTTTCATGTTTTTTGCCATTATATAGCTGGCGACCGCGGTCGGCGCGCCGAAAAGCACGAAAATGACGGAAAGTCTCGTTCCGCGAAAGCCGAGAAGGGCGGCAATTGTCACCATGACGGCAGGAAGCAGCACTGTTTTGGCAAACGCACCCACGACGGCAAGCCTGAGACGAGATTTATTCTCACCCGACGAGGTTCCCTTTGACACGAGGGATGAGCCGAGACTCATAAGGGCGAGAGCGCTGACTGAATTTGAGAGCCACGTTATCGGGGTTGACACAAATTCGGGAAGCTCAAAGCCCGTTTCTCCTTTGAGCAAAAGCAGGCAAAGCGCCAGCACAGTTGCGATGATGAGCGGGTTTGTCACGATATTTTTGAGTATTTGAGCGATGACTGCTTTCGGCTCGGTGCTTTTTCTGTCGTCTCTGAAAACAGAAAGCGTGATAACCGCGTATGCGTTAAACAATATCATCGTAAACGGCATGGCAACCGCTATTGCGGCAACACCCTCCTCCCCGGCAATTGACTCGACCAAGGGAATGCCGAAAATCGCGAAGTTTGAGCGGTATATGCCCTGTATCAGCGCTCCGCGCTTTGAGTTGTCGCGCACAGTAAGCGGCACGATTATGAAAAGCACGGCGACAACGGCAGTGATGCCTATAACGGTGAAGCCTATAAGCCCATAATCGGACAGGTCGGATATATCGCAGTCGTACACGCTTGAAAATATCATGCACGGAAGCGCGATATTGAAGATAAATTTATCAGCCTGCGGGAAGAAGCCCTCGCCGAAAAATTTTCTTTTCTCCAAAAGATAACCGAGCAGTACGAAGAAGAGCAGCGGAAAGCCCGCGTTGAAGCTGAAAAGAAAGTTCTGCCACATAAAGCTTATGCTTTTGAAAGGATTTGATGCTCGTGTTCCTTCACGGCAGCCAGCCATTCGCCGTCATAGGGTACGTTCTGCGTCTCGCAGTAATGACGCCACACCTCTGTAAATGGGAATGTCTTTAATTCCTCCATGAGGGCGAGGCGCGAGGTGAAGTCTCCCGACACCTCATATTCGCGCAGCAGTGCAGACGGCTCAAGTGCCGCGTAAAGCAGAGCCTTCTGCATATTGCGTGTGCCTATTACCCATGCGGCGATGCGGTTGATCGACGCGTCGAAGTAGTCAAGTCCTATATGGACTCTACCCTCCTCGCCCGTTCTCAAAATCTCGCAGGCAATAGCACGAAGCTCATCATCGTATATGACAACATGGTCGCTGTCCCAGCGAACGGGGCGAGATACATGGAGCAAAATCTCAGGCGCAAACAAAAGCGCCGTGCTTATTTTATCGGATATAACCTCGGTCGGATGGAAGTGTCCCGCGTCGAGGGTCAGAAGAATTTGATTTTTTACGGCGTAGCCGAGATAAAAATCGTTTGAGCCGGACGTGAAGCTTTCAACGCCGATGCCGAACACCTTTCCCTCGACCGCGTCCTTATTGTATTCGGGGCTTACAGGTTCCCTGAATATTTCGTCAAGGGACTCCTCAAGCCTGCGGCGTGTGCCGTACCTGTCGGCGGGCGTATCCTTATATCCGTCGGGCACCCAGTAATTTGTTATAACCGTATTGCCAAGGCGCTTTCCTATGTATGCGGCTATCTCGCGGCTCCTTTTGCAGTGCTCAATCCAAAAATCACGCACCTCCTTATCGGGGGAGGAGAGCGTGAGTCCCGACTCGCTCATTTTATGTGAAAAGCACGTTGGGTTGAAGTCAATGCCCAAGCCGCGCACCTTTGCCCAGTCTATCCAGGAGTCAAAGTGCTTCGGCTCAATATCGCACCTCCCGACGTATTCGCCGCCGTTATCAAGGTATATGGCGTGAAGGTTTATGCGTTTTTTGCCCGGAATCAAGGATGTGGCAAGGTCGAAATATTCGCGCAGCTCCGATATGCTCCGCGCGCGTCCGGGGTAATTTCCCGTTGTCTGTATGCCGCCCGTGAGATCCCCGTCTGGATTTTCAAATCCCCTCACGTCGTCTCCCTGCCAGCAGTGAATTGACACGGGTATTTCCGACACCCTTTTTATCGCGGCGTCCGTATCAACGCCGAAGCGGGCGTAGTATTCTGATGCGTCCCTGTAGTTCATGTCATTCCTCCGTAAATTTTATTTTGATGATGTACTGAGTATTTTCAAAAAGCGCTCGTATGCGTCATCCCACGCATCTTTTGCCTCGGCATGAGGCTCATAAATGGCAATGTCGAATGAGCGGGCTATGACCTCACGCGCCTCGGCGATATTTGAGAGCTTTTTTGCATATATGAGCTGCTCCGATATGTTTCCGATTGCTGTTGCCTCGACGGGTCCTGCCAGCACTGGCACGCCGCAGGCGTCTGCGGCAAGTGAGCATAAAAGCTTTTCCTTTACCCCGCCGCCGACAATATGGATATGACGAGCTTTTGTGCCGCGGTGAGCGTTTAGTCTCTCAACGCACCACCTGTAGCGCAGCGCCAGCGAGTCATATATCGCCCTGACAATCTCTCCGTCGTCCTGAGGTGTTCCCTGACCGGACGCCTCGCAAAGCTTTGTTATTCTTGAGGGCATGTCTCCGGGAGGAGTCAGGGACGCATCGTCCGGATTGATGATGAATTTTGCGGGGACTGATCTTCGTGCCATTGACTCCATGTCGTCAAAGGTGTAGCTTTTGCCCTCGCGCCGCCACTGTCTGCGCGATTCCTGAAGGAGCCACAGTCCAGCTATATTCTTGAGCACACGCACGGTTCCTTCGGCACCGCCCTCATTTGTGAAGCAGTCCTTCATAGTTTCGGGCGTTATAAGGGGTTCGGTTGTCTCGGTGCCGAGAAGGCTCCATGTGCCGCTGCTTATGTAGACAAAATCGCCCTCATCCCTTGACGCGGGGACAGCAATCACGGCGGATGCCGTGTCATGTGAGGCGACATTTATAACGTCAACGCCGCAGGTTGTGTTAATCTGCGCTTTTACATCATCAGAGAGAGGACCGAGGCACGACGCGGGCGGGGTTATCGGCGCGAAAAGGTCCTTATTTATCCCCGCACGGTCTAAAATTCCATCGGCAAAGCCGCGAGTTTTTGCGTCGAGAACAGCACCTGTTGAGGCGATTGTGTATTCGGTCGCGGCACAGTGAGTGAGAAAATATCCGAAAAGGTCGGGCATGAAAAGAAGCTTTGATGCGGACGCAACTATCTCAGGCTTATATTTTGCGTCTTTATAGAGCCTGTATATCGTGTTGAAATTGAGGTTTTGTATTCCCGTGACGGAGTAGAGCTCCTCCCACGGTACGACCTTGAAAAATTCCTCATCCGCACCGTTTACGCCTTCATCCCGATAATGTACGGGAAGGGAGAGCATATGTCCGCGGCGGTCAAGATAGCAGTAATCGACGCCCCACGTATCAATTCCGACGGAGGATATTTCCTCACCGCCCGAAAGCGACTTTCCGAGGGATGTCAAAATGCCGCCGTAAAGGGCGGGCACATCCCACACGAGCTGTCCTGCCAAACTGACGGGAGTATTATCAAATCTGTGAATTTCGTCAAGGGAAATATGCTCCCCGTCAAAACTGCCTATAATTCCTCGTCCTGAGGACGCGCCGAAATCCATTCCGAGAACGCTGTACTTTTTCATCTTATTTCGGCAACGCCCACGTTCTTCATTATGCCTCTTATCGCGTTCACGGCGGCGTCAAACGCCTCCTCGGACGTTCTGTAACCGCCTCCGATGAGGGACTTTTCGCCGCCCTCAAGCGCGTCAAGCCCATCAAACACGCGAAGATGCGGCTCCAGTGTGAGTATTATATCCTCATTTCGCACGTTGAGCGCCGTGAGCATTTCGGGGATGCGTCCTATTCCCTCGCCTGCCGGCATAACCGTGCCGTAGGCGTCGGAGTCCTTGATATGAACGTACGTTATATCCTCCGCGAGCATTTCATACGCGACGGGGTAAGGCACGCGCCCGCACTGAATGAAGTTTGCCGGGTCAAACACCACGCCGAGGAAGTCGCCGAGCTCATGCTTCAAAAGCAGGCATTTTTCGGGGGTGTCGCCGTATATGCCCTTTTCGTTTTCGTGGCAGAAGAGCACACCGCCCGCGTATGTGATGTCCGTCATCTTGCCTACAGCCTCAACCACGGTATCCTTGTCGTCGTCATTCGTACCGTAGAAGGAAAAGCCTCTGATTTTGCTGCAGCCCAAAATGTTTGCGATATTCGTAATTCTCTTCGTAAGCTCCAAATGCCCCGCCATGTCGCCCTGAATATTTATCTTGCCAAGGGGCGAGCCTATCGCGGAGAGCCCAATTCCGTAAAGGTCGAGCATTTTTTTGATTTCATGAGCCTCAGACTCCGAAACCTCGGATATGTTTTTGCCGAAAACACCGCGAATTTCAATAAGACCTATGTTCCTCTCCGCCATGCCCTCAAGCTGGCGCTCAAAATCAGCCGAAAGCTCGTCCGAAAAGGCGCTTAATTCAAAACGTGCCATTATTCCCTCCTTTATCAGTCGCAAAACTGAGGATAGCGAGCCTTCAGATTATCGTGGCTTATCCTCATGCTGTCAAAAAGATCGATATATACATCGTCCTGCTCTATCATGTGATATTTCACGCCCGCCTCAACCGACGCGCTGACTATTGCGTCAAAATTGAGGTTTCCGGTAAGGCATTCTGTCATGTAAAGCTTATCCTCGCGCACTGTCATATCCTTTAGGTGCGTACAGAATATTCTGTCGCCGTGGCGCTTTATGAAGTCGGCGGGGTCAAGTCCCGCGACGTGTGACCAGTATACGTCAAAAGTAAAGTAAACGCCTTCGGGGTCAGTCATTGACATGAGAATGTCAAGTCCTGTGCCGTCCTCATAGTGCTCAAACTCGAATCTGTGGTTATGATAAAGAAACTTCATGCCGGCGTTTTTAATCTTTTCGACGGCTGGCGCTATATCGAGCGCGAATTTTGCGTAGCCGTCGGCGGTATGAGGATACATATTGGCAATCCCGCCGATGCCTATAGCGTCGCACCCGAAGAGCTTATGCTCCTCTATCACGGCGTCTGTTTCTTCAAGGATTCTCTTCAGCGGATAATGCGTGAGAACACATTTGATGTCATTTTCCTCTGATGCCTCACGTATTACCTCAGGCGTTACGTCGGCACCCACACCGGACACCTGCATATACTTATAGCCTATATCATGCAGCTTTTTTATGGTGGACATGAAGTCCTCAGCCGTGCGTGTTTTTGCGCGAACAGTATATAGC
>JAJQHI010000137.1 GCA_021199825.1 Bacillota bacterium | reverse complement strand
GGAATCGAACCAACGACACGGGGATTTTCAGTCCCCTGCTCTACCAACTGAGCTACAGAGGCGTCGTTTTTTTATGCCGGTCTTATTTAAAGACGCATTTTAAACATAAGAAACCGACCCGGACGAGACTCGAACTCGTGACCTCTAGCGTGACAGGCTAGCGTTCTAACCAACTGAACTACCGGGCCATATTAAATTTTAATTTCTTATGATGGGAACAACAGGGCTCGAACCTGTGACCCCCTGCTTGTAGGGCAGGTGCTCTCCCAACTGAGCTATGCTCCCGAATCATACGCCGTGATTTGAAAGATCCAACATGCTTCAGGCGACTTCACTTTGAGTCCGAACGGCATCTTGGCTCTCACCCCCGCGACGAGATTAATTATAGCACAACGCTTTTCGCGTGTCAACCCCTTTTTGAAAAAAAACTTTGATTTTCTGATTTTTTTTTAGTGTGGGACGGACGAAAAGCTAATTTTGCGCGCGTCTGAGCTTTTCAGCGCGGATATCTGAGCCCTCAAAGGGATAAACTGAAAATTCACCGAAAAGACGGCTCGCGATTCTGTCCGAATATCGCCTGCGAATCTCAGAAGATGACAAATTTGTGCTTATTATCATTGAACGTCCCGAATTTATTCGCGCGTTTATCACACTATAAAGACAGGACACCGAAAATTGCGTTGTAATTTCCGCGCCGAGGTCATCGACAATTAAAAGGTCGCATTCAAAGTATCTTTCGGTCGGGTCGTCCTCACGCTCACCGTACCCGCTGTGATATTTTTTGTCCTCAAACTCGGTTATCATCCCCGACACGGTTTCGTATTTGACGTCAAACCCGCGCTCGATTATCACGCGAGCCGCCGCCGTTGAAAGATGTGTCTTGCCAAGCCCCGTGTTTCCACTGAATAAAAGATTTCCGTCCCCGTCGCCCGAAAAGCTTTCGGCATATCTTTTCACCTCGGTGAAAATCTGCTCCATTCTCGTGCGCGCCGGACCGTTATAAAAGTCGAGCGAAAAGGAGTCAAAGCTCTGTGTGCGCATTAAAACGCCCATGCCTGAGCTTTCGCACCCCGAAAGCACGAGAAGCCGGCGCTTGCATTTGCACATCTTGTTTTTCACGTAGCCTGTGTCCCGGCACAGCTCGCATGTATAAACCGCCCGGTCGTAGTCGTCTGGGTATCCGTTCGCCCTCAGCACGCTTTTGCGCCTCTCCTGTAAGGATGAGTTCTTTTCCTCAATTTCGGCGATTCTCTCGCGTATTCCGGCGCTCCCTTTTCCAATCGCGTCGATAATGGAAGACTGCGTGCGGGAAAGCTCGCGGTCAATTTCCTTTATTTCAGGCAGGGACGTGTAAAGCTCGCGTCGGCGCGTCTCGGCTCTTGACTCAGCCTCGCGTCGGCGCTCGCCCAGTATTTCATTTGCCCGCATATAGTCCTCGCGCTTGTATCCCATCTTCGTCTCTCCTTGTGTTATAGCCTTTATCCGAGTCCGCGCTTCACAGCCATTTCAAAAAAGTCGTCCGTGTCAAAGCTGCCCGCGGCGGACACTGCGTCTGCTCCTTTGCGGTGCGCGCTTTCGTTTTCCGCCTCGGCGGCTGTTTTTATACCCTTCTCATGCCATGAGGACATGATTTTGTCCATGTAGGGAAGGGAGAGCTTTCCCGTGGCGGTGACGGTTCTTTCGTATGCCGCCTCAATCAGCTCAAAGTCCGCGCCGTAATCGTTGACCCACCTGCCAACAGCCTCCTTTTCCTTTTTGGAAAGCGACCTTCCGTCAGCGCCGACCATGCGCTTATATTTGGTTTCTGCGTCCTCAGCGGCGGCAAGGCGCTGCAGATACTCCTCAAGCTCATCCGAGGTCGTAATGTCGCGCTCGTAAAGCCCGTACGCCATCCGCTCAACGTATTTCACCGCTTTTTTGTCGTGCGCTTTGGCGTAGGCGATGAGCATCAATATGTAGTCGTCCCCGACACCGAGGCATTCGCGAAGGCTCAGAATGAGGCTTGACTCTGACATATTGAATATGCGTCCCATTGTCTGCTGGCAGGCGTTTATAAGCTCCAGCCGTTCGGGATGATTTTTCATCACGTCGGCAGCCTCGCTTGCCGAAAGTCTTGTTGTGGTGTCAGGCAAAAGCTTGCCATCCCCCATCGACGCTGACGCGGTTTGTTTTTCAGCTTGGCGCGCTTCCGTTTGACCCTCTGCCGACATAACGTCAGCGCCGCGCCAGAAGGATATGGCGGCGTCAAGCTCCGCCGGCGATATTCCCGCTGCCGACAGCTCCTCGTCCGTTATCCCGGCGCCGCTGCCGAAGGGGACCTTTGACGCGATGAGCAAAAGAGCTGCAAGATCCGCCCTTGAGGCGTCCTTCAGCTTATGCTTTGCCGCGGCTGGCAGATTTATTATTCCGTCATTATAATTAAGAGTGATTTTCAAAGCTCTCTCCTTCAGTCGTCGCCCGTCGCCTTGGCGTTGAGCGAGGTATCGGCAGTATTGCCGTCCATGTATTCGTAATATGCCGCAAGCGCTATCATAGCGGCGTTGTCCCCGCAAAGACTCATCTCAGGCGCGAAATATTCAACACCCATCTCGGCGCACATATCCGATACGGCACACCGCAGGTGCGAGTTCGCGGCAACGCCTCCCGCCATGACCATGCGCTTTGAGCCTGTGACGGTGAGAGCCGCCGAAAGCTTTTCGGTTATCGCCTCTGTCACCTTCGCGGTGAAGGACGCAGCGACGTCCTCGCGGCTTATTTTATCTCCCCGCGCCTTTGCGTTGTGAACGTAATTGACTACCGCCGTCTTGAGCCCGGAAAACGAAAACTCAAGGCAGTCGCCCGAAATCGCGGGTGAGGGAAGCTTTATCGCCGTCGGGTCGCCAAGGGAAGCGAGCCTGTCCATCTCCGCACCTCCCGGATAGGGAATGCCGAGAACCCTCGCCGCCTTGTCAAACGCCTCTCCCGCCGCGTCGTCACGCGTAAAGCCTATCTCGCGAAAGTCCGTATATGTGGAAACGTCCATTATGCTTGTGTGCGCGCCTGAAACGACAAGCGCTGTAAACGGAGGGGTCAGCATCTCGCTCGCGAAATACGCGGCGTCGACGTGCCCCTTCAGGTGATTGACCGCGACTATGGGCTTTCCGTATGAAAAGGCGAGGGATTTTGCGTAGTTTACGCCGACGAGCAGCGCGCCTATGAGCCCCGGCGTGTTCGTCACGCCTATAATGTCGATGTCTCCCATCCCAACGCCCGCGGTGTCAAGCGCCTCATGCGTGATTTTGGCAATAGCCTCAATGTGGGCACGGCCCGCGACCTCAGGCACAACTCCGCCGAACCGCTTGTGTATATCTATCTGCGAGGCGACGATATTCGATAAAATCCGGCGTCCGCTTCCGCTCGCCTCGACGACGGCGGCTGACGTCTCGTCGCACGAGCTTTCAAATGCAAGTATTATCATGTCTCTCCTATGTGCTTTTTCATTATGACGGCATCGTCCTTCGGGGATTTGTAATATCCGCGCCGCACGGCAGCCTTGAAGTATCCGACACGCTCGTAAAGTGCCCGCGCACCCTCGTTTGCCGCTCTCACCTCAAGGAAAATCACGCGCACGCCGAGCAGCTGCGCGTATGCCTCAGCTGCCGCCATCAGCCTGCGCCCTATCCCGCGCCGCCGAAAATCGCCCCTGACGGCGATATTCATTATCTCGCCCTCGTCCGCCGCGTGACCGAGCATCAAAAAACCGACGGGCACATCAGTGCCGTCCCCGCCTTTAAAAAGCGCGGCGAAAAGCGTGACGTGTGAGCTGTCTGAAACGGATGCCTCAAACTCCTTTTGTGACCAAGCGGACTCACCGAAGCATTCCGCCTCAAGCGAGTATATTCCGTCCATAAGGGCAGCTTCCGCGAGGGCGGTAGCCCTTTTTATCGTGATTTGGGATGGCTCCGTCATTCGTCACCCTTGGTGTTGCCCGTGGTGCTCCCACCCGTGAAAAACATTTCGTCAAGCGCCGATATAATCGCCTCAAGCGCCTCGTCGTATTTTTTCTGGTCCCCGCCGTATGGGTCGGGAATACCGCCCGGCATCACACCGAGCTTATCCGAAAACTGCGGGAAAGAAAAAATGAGTGTTGTCAGCTGTTCATTTGTCATGGCGAGCACTATATCCGCGCGGGCAATGTCACCGGCAGCGACCGTTTTTGAAATATGATCCGTATAATTGTTGTCGGGGGCAGGGTTTATTCCGTGAGACTTGAGGGTTGTCACCGATTTATCTGATATGGGTGCGCCCGTGTCAAAAAGACCGCGTGAGAACGCCGTTTTGTATCCGCGGCTTTTCATGTACGCCTCAGCCATGGGTGAGCGGCAGGTGTTGCCCGTGCATATAAAAAGCACGCATGGGTGCGAGTCCCCTATGTCCTCGCACAGCGCCTCGCTTATCACCTCATCGGCAAAAGCCGAGCTTTTCACCGCCTCTTTTTCAAGTGTAGGTAAAGGGGCTGCAGCGAGCGATTCCGTGGCTTTTCCTGTTTCGTTTACATTCATTTTGATATTTTATTCCCCCAAAAGTGAATCGTCGTTTTCTATCCATTCGGCGGTGTCAATTACGCGGTACTCAGTCTCCGTGTCGCGTATTACGACTGTTGAAATTCCCGCGTTTATTATCTGGCGCTTGCACATCATGCAGTTTTCCGTCCCCGCGATGACGTGCCCGTCGTCGGGAGATGTGCAGCACAGATAAAGCGTCGAGCCGAGCATTTGCTCGCGGGGCGCGGCTATGATGGCGTTTGCCTCCGCGTGTACGCTGCGGCAGAGCTCGTATCGCTCCCCGTGGGGTATTCCGCGCCTCTCACGCTCGCAGAATCCAAGCTCACAGCAGTTTTTGCGCCCGCGGGGCGCGCCGTTATATCCCGTCGCGACTATCACGTCGTTTTTTACAATGATTGAGCCGTATCTGCGGCGCAGGCAGGTGCTGCGCTCCGATACGGTTTTGGCAATGTCAAGATAATAGTTTTCCTTTGATACACGTGTCATAACGCACTCCCCGATGTAATTTTTATAAAAAATCGATGCCGATATTCCGGCATTTATATTCTACCATTATTCCCGCGCAAAATCAATCTCAAAATCCGACTTTGAGCGGGGCGGGCGAAAAATCGCCCCACGGCGAACCGTGAGGCGATGTCCGTTTTATCAGAGTGTTTCGAGGTAATTCACAACGTCGCCGACGGTAACAAGCTTTGCGAGCTGCTCCTCGTCAAACTCGACCTCGAATCTCTCCTCGCAGAGCATCACCAAATCGGCAAGCTCGATTGAGTTGATTCCGAGATCCTTTATAAGCTCCGCGTCACGCGTGATGAGTCCCTCGTCTATCTGAAGTTCGGTTACAAGAATTTCCTTGAGCTTTTCGTACATGTATCGTACCTCCGCAGAATAAAGTCTTTATCGGATAATTATTATATTGCAAAGCTCGGTATTTGTCAACGCGAAAATGCGCTTTTCGGGCGCTGTTTTTCAATTTTTAAATATGCGCGCGAAAACTTTCACACTTTTGTATCACTTGGGGCTTGTAATCGGGGATATTTCGGTATAAAATATCTGACGAAAAATCGATTTCGGAGGCTCACATGGAAGAGAACGAAAAAAATCAGGGAAAAACCGAGGAAACGCCCGCCGCGGGTGTAACACAGGGCGAGAGCCGGCGGGGCAGCGATTCGCTCAAAAAGCAGAAGCGGGGAATTATAACCGCCGCGTGCGTGATGGTTTTGATTGTGGCGGTGTGGTTCATAAGAGAGCCCGCGATAAGCTTTATATCGTCGATTTTTGAGGATGACAGCTCAGGACCGACAAGCGACTTCAGCGACAAGGTTGTGAGCTACAGCTTTTACGCGACGGATTACGACGAGAACATATTTGAGGATGAGGATTACATGGACAAGAACCGCATGCTCGCGTATGTGAAGGACAGCAACACGTTTTATCTTGAGCTTGACACGGAAGCTGACTACTCCTCGTATGACTCGACCGTCAATTTCTTTGTCGCGTACCTTGACGCGGTGATAAACGGCGAATATGAAAGCTACGCCGACTTTTTCACAGACGAATGCAAAGAAAATTACCCCGATGTCATAAAAGAGCGCTTCACCATGCAAAAGCTCTACGATATAAAGATTACGTTCAATTCGATATCCTCGGCGACTGACGCGGACGGCGAATCAGTCAATGTGTATTACTATTACCTTGACTACAAGATATATAAAAATAACGGAACCTTCAGAAACGACATTGAAAGCGACGCGACGCGCACGCTTATATGTGAGCTTTATGTTTACAGCGATGGGAATATGCTCATCAACTATCTTGGGAGAGGAGATGATATTGTATCGGGCAGCACATCATCGTCGTCATGCTCCTCCTCGCTCACGGCGCAGTCATTGGCGTTTGTGCTTTTGTCATGCGCGGCGGCAGTGACCGTATCCGTATCTATACGCTCACGCAAAAAGGCGTGAGCATGCAAAAGAAAGAAGCCCCGCAAAAAGCGGAGCTTTAAGTGGGCCATCAGGGACTCGAACCCCGGACCGACCGGTTATGAGCCGGTTGCTCTAACCAA
>JAJQHI010000181.1 GCA_021199825.1 Bacillota bacterium | reverse complement strand
GTCAGGGAGAATATACTCCGTCGGCGGTCAGATTTACTATTTTGACAGTGAATATCTGACCTCGCTTGACGCGGTGATAAAGCCGCTGTCGCTTTCGGGGACAAAGTGCTACCTTATGATAACGGGCGGTGCTTCATATGAGGGGGAGCTTGACTCGGAGGTCGGCGGGCTTTTGTACGCGGTGACTGATTTTCTGACCGACAGATACGAAAGCTCGGATTATGGATATATTTCGGGGATAATCCTTGACCTTCAGTTCTCGGATGATGCGGTCGGGGATGCGGCGCCAGACACTGCGGCGGCGCTTGCGATGGCATACACAATCGGAAACCACAAGCTTGATGGGTTTTCCGCTTTCCTTGCTGTCAGCGGAGATGTCTATTCATCCGATTTTTACGATACGCTTTTATATCTTGACTGCGTGTCGGTTTACATGAGCTCGCTTGGCGTGTCCGGATGGGAGCTTTACTGGCAGACGGGAAGCATGGCGACGGTGCCGATTATACGCGGCAGAGCGTCGAGCCTTCTGGGCTCCTCCCCCTCAAATATCGCGGTTGAATACTCGCCCATAATCGTCTCGTACGGCTCGGCGGGCTCCGTAATGTACGACTATATAAACGCATACTATACCGCGGCGGAGTATGATTACGTGGGAGATTTCTTCTTCAATCTCACTTCCTCCGACGTGGGGGAGGATGATGAAATGATGCCCTCGCTGATTGAGCTTTTTAAGCTTCTCGACACGGATTTATATGAGACTGTCGAGGAGGCGGCGTCAGAGGCTGCGGTGTCAGAGGGGTTTTCAGGCATAAAATCGACCGCGGTCGCGTCGGCTCATCCATATACGTACGGCAGCGGCGAGGCGCTTTACACCGAGTCCGAGGATACTCTCGGCGAATACGTTCTGTTCGATTTTCGCTCAATTTATGATACGGACGGGTGGTTTTCGGGCGGCACGTCTGAGTGCTCGTCCGTCAAATACGGCACTGACCGCGCTATGAGAGCCGAATCGGCAGCGGACGGGATAATATATTATTTCAGCGATGGGGTTGACCTTTCAAGCTCGCCGATTATAGCCCTTTGCTGCTCTGTCCTGACGAAGGGGGAGTCGGAATTTGAGGCGCTTTTCATCTCTGACACAGGCGCGTATTCGGTTTCGTTTGTTCCGTCATCCGACGGGGACGGTTGCGTTTACTTTGACCTGTCCTCATTTGACGGTGTTTCGGGCATAAAGGGAATTTACATTCACGCGACGGAGGGGGACGGCAGCTTTTATGTGAGGACGCTTTCCCTTTTGAGCGGCACTCTCACGGATGAGGAACTGGCAGAGCTTTATGCGTCAGCCGGGTCGGGCGATGAAGAGGAGACAATATATGAGGAAAACATCATCATGATTGTGGCTGTTGTTTTCTGCGCCGTTATAATGACGGCGGGAGGATATGCGTTCTTTCATAATATCCAAAAGAGCGGAGGAAAAAATCAAAAATGAGCAGTTATAAGATAACATCAATGATAGCGTCTGCGATTGCGGCTGTGGTATGCATATTCGCATATGTGAAGGGGAGCGAGTTTTACGCGTTTGCTCTCGTTATAGGAAGCGCCGCGTGCGCCGTTATAACGGTATGCGAATGGGGCGAGCGCAAAAGAGTGGCGAGGGCGACGGGTCAGGCTGGCGTTGCCGGCGCGCTTTCGTATTTGAGCCCGATACTCTCGACTGTTGTAACCATCGTCGTTATTATAGCGACGGTGTGGTATTTTATCGGATAAAGGAGTGAACAAAATGGAGCTGAAACGACCGTACGCGCCCATACTTCACACGGGCTTTGCGGATACATACGATAAAGAGCAGATGAAAAGGTTTGTCGGCTGGGCTGACAGCATGGGGTATCAGGGAATCTCCGTTGAGGGTAAAACAGCCTCACCCGTGCCCCTTGACAAAATCGAGGACTGGATTGAGGGGTATATGCGCGGGCTTTCGTATGCCGCCGATGAGCTGGAAAAAAGGGGCATGTCGCTTTGGATATTCGACGAATGGGGATATCCGACGGGTACTGCCGCGGGGCTTGCGATGAAGGGACATCCCGAATACAGAAGCAAGAAGCTCCATCTGGCGATAGATGTGACGCTCAATGAGGGGGAGAGTGTATGCTTCACCGCACCCAAGCATCTTATTTCAGCCGCCGCGTGGCACACGAGCGCAAACGTGTTCGCGGGACCCGTCGGCGGATATGAGGAGATTGCCGCTGTGGACGGGAAGCTTTCATATACGGCGACGCACAAAAGGTGCAGATTTGCGGCTGTGACGTGGGAATATGACACAACGCGCACTGTCGGCGTATTTGAAAAGAACCCTGAGGACGACACACTCTGTACCCTTGATCTTTTGTCGCATGAAGCCATGGATTCGCTCATCTCCGTCATGCATGAAAGATATTATAAGGACTTAGGCAGGTACTTCGGCGGGGTGATAAAGGGATTTTTCTATGATGAGCCGTTTCTTTCGTTCCCCTATGCGTATACGTTTGACCTGTTTGACGAATTTATCGAGAAGAAGGGGTACGACCCAAAGCCCCTTTTGCCGCGCCTTTTGACGGCAGGCGACGGGAGGCTTTCACGCGATCTGCGCGACGTTATAACAACGAGGATGTCGGAGGCGTTTGTGGGGCGTATGCAGGCATGGTGCCACGAGCATGGAGTGGAGCTGACGGGGCATCAGGACCTTGACCATGATGTAAGGTCGCTTTCAAGCGTGAGCGGAGACTTTTTCAAGAACAGCAAGTACAATGATTCGCCGGGAGTTGACTACATATGGGCGCAGCTTCGCCCCGGAATTGCGGGCGACCATCCGCGCTTCGCGGGCTCTTTTGCGCATATGACGGGCAAGGAGCACGCGACCAGCGAGAGCTTTGCTGCGACGGGCAACTGCATGACGCCCGATTATATGAGATGGGCGATGGAGCATCAGGCGGTGCGCGGAATTGACAGGTTTTATCTGATGATAGCGGACCCCGAAATGAGGGAAAGAGGATATGATTTCCCCGTCGATCCCTCGCACAAAATCTCAAAGTATTTCATGGCTGACGTGAACCGCCACGTTGAGTCCGTCATCTCGCTTATTAAGGGCTCGAAGCCTCTTTGCGAAACGGCGCTTTATATTCCGCGCCGGGAGATAGAGAGCGAATATCCGCCCGCAAGAGCGAACAGAGTCTCCCTTCATATGCCTTGGGAATGGGTGAACGACACGGTGTCGGAGCTGATTACATCACATATTGATTTTGATTACATATGGGATGACGTTATTGCTGCCTCTTTTGTTGATGAGAAGGGCGGGCTTGCTGTTCCTGACGGGCAGGTCATCAAAACGATTATAATTCCAGCTGTCAGAATGCTCGATGAGGGTGTAAAAGCAAAGCTTTTGGAGATGAAATCACGCGGGGGAGAGGTTATATTTGTCGGATTTGCGGCTGAGGGGTTTGTGGGCTCTCTTACTGCGACATATCCGCACGATATTGGAAAATATGTGACCTCCCCCATAAAGATGAAGCCGGGGCTTGTTTCATTGACCGCAAGGGCTGACGGACGGGGGGATGAGATATTCTTCATTTTAAACGAGACCGATGGGGTATACGAAACGGACATTGAGATTCCGGGCTTGAATGGACGCAGGCTTTCGGTTTACGACTTTGACGCCTGCGCTTGGCAGGAATATGACAGTGAAGGTCTCCGTCTTGAGCCGCTTGAGATTAAAGTATTGAGGATGTCGAATGAAGACGCGGGCACGGCGCCCGCCGTGCTCGGTGAGTGCGCGGAGCTTTGCATTCAGTCCGTCACAACTCCCGACGGAAAAAAGACAGAGCTTGACGGGAGCGACTTATATTTTGAGTGCGCGGACTTTACGGGCATCACAGAATATGAGGGGCGCGCCGTCATAAAGGAGGCGGGAGAATACAGGCTTTCCTTTGAGCGCCTTTACTACGCGGCTGCGGTCACCTTTGCGCCGTGCACAGGTGGGGAGAAGACCACCAAAAATGCGGCTTTTGCACCGTATCACGCTGATTTTTCGCTCAGCGCCGGCGAGTATGATGTCAAAATCGAGGTGCTGAACGCGGCGGCGGCTGAGGTGATGGGCTCTGCCGAAAGAGAGGAGGCGTCAAGGCAAAACGGGCGCTTCAAGGACATTTTTGAAAATGACCGCGACTTTTTAAGCGCGGGCATGGGAGGCGCACGTCTGACACGTATATATCATTCCTAAATTAAGAGGAATGTGGTGATTATGCCTGCGCTTTTTGGCGCGCATGACATTTAATCATGAAAAACGTCACGCGGTGTCACGCGCAGCATCTTGCGGTCGGTTGATTTGCAATATATAATTAAAACAAGAGACGCGGTTGGCGTGAAGCTGACCCGAATACATTATTCCTGAAAAATAGGAGGGATGCGATGATTACAATTGAAAAAGGCGCCGTGGTTTTGCGGCGCGGAAACGAAACGGTGCGAGTTGAGGCTTGGGGCGGAGGGCTTCGCGTGAGAGCCGTGCCGTCGGGAGCTATACCAGATGAGCCGTGGGCGCTTGATACCAAGGTCGAGCCTGAAGAGGTCGAGATTTTAAGAGGAAACCCCGTCACATCAATAAGGTGCGGGAAAATCAGATGCGATATACTCGACGGTCACCTTGCGTTTTATAATGAAGACAGGCTTTTGACGCAGGAGATGTGGTTCCCGTGGTCGCTTCGCGACACAGCGCGCAAATATAAGCTTCGTCTTGGAGGCGAGGGCTTTGAGGCTGAGGTCAGGTTTGAGGCTTATGACGGGGAGAGCCTTCACGGAATGGGGCAGTACAGGGGCTGCAAGTATGAACTTAAGGGCGAGCGGCTTGAGATGTCGCAGCGAAATTCGCAGATTTCCGTTCCTTTTGTCATATCGTCACGCGGATATGGACTTCTTTGGAACAATCCCGCTGTCGGTCACGCCGTGTTCGGCACAAATGAAACGTCATTTCAGGCGGACAGCACGAGAAAAATCGATTACTGGATTACGGCGGATGAGAATCCGATGCGCATAATCGAGAAATACACCGATGTTATCGGTCATCCGTCGCCGCTTCCCGAAAGCCTTTTGGGGCTTTGGCAGTGCAAGCTTCGCTATCGCACACAGGATGAGGTGCTTGAGGTTGCGCGTGAATATAAGCGCCGCGGCATTACGCCCAACGTTATCGTGATTGACTATTTCCACTGGATTTATCAGGGTGACTGGGACTTTGACCCCGATTTTTGGCCTGATCCTAAGGCGATGGTTGATGAGCTTGCGTCAATGGGCATACGCACGATGGTGTCGATATGGCCGACGTTTGATCCGCGCTCGCGCAATTACCGTGATTTCGCGGAACGCGGATATCTGCTCCTTGCCGACAGGGGGCTTCAGATTGATTTTGACTTCAACGGCTACAACCGCGTTCTCGATTCAACGAATCCCGAAGCGAGACGTCACGCGTATGAGCTTATGAAAACGAATTACGGGAAGTACGGGATTGATATGTTCTGGCTTGATGAGGCGGAGCCTGAGATTTCGGTGTGTGACTACGACCATTACCGCTACTGGCTCGGCTCAGCGTCTGAGGTCGGGAATATATATCCGCGCCTGCACTCAAAGATGGTGTACGACGGACAAAAGGAGGACGGCGTTCACGACATATTGAATCTTGTGCGCTCAGCGTGGGTCGGAAGCTCCCGTTACGGCGCGCTCGTTTGGAGCGGAGACGTTGAGTCGTCCTTCCGCGAGATGAAGGTTCAGGTCGCAAACGGAATCAACATGGGTCTGGCTGGAATACCGTACTGGATTTCTGACACGGGCGGATTCTACGGCGGAAACGTCAACGATCCCGTTTTCCGTGAGCTTTTGGTCAGATGGTATCAGTGGGCGTGCTATTGCCCCGTGCTGAGAATGCACGGCGACAGGCAGCCCTCCCTCGGCACGCTGACGCATAATACAGACCGCGGCGGCGGATTCTGCCCGTCGGGCGCTCCGAACGAAATATGGAGCTACGGTGAGGATATGTATGAGATATTCGTCAAGTATCTCAGCATACGCGAGGATATGAAGCCGTACATCAAAAAGACCGCGGACGAGGCGGTTGACACAGGTGCGCCTATGATACGCGCGATGTTCCTTGAATTCCCGGAGGATGAGGTGTGCCGCACGCTGGGCGACCAATATATGTTCGGTCACGACTATCTTGTGGCGCCCGTGACTGATTACGGTGCCAGGGAGCGCCGCGTATATCTGCCCGCCGGCAGCTGGCAGTGCACGGCTGGGGGAGAGGTTACGGCGAGCCGCGGCGAATATGTTACCGTTCCTGCTCCGCTTGACTATATGCCCGTATTCCTTCGTGTCTGATAAAACGATATAATTAAATTTCCCCGCAGTGCGGGGATTTTTAATTTTCGCGCTTGACAGGACAAAATCAAATAGGGTACAATAAAGACAGATTATCGGGCGCGGGGCGTATACGCTGCTTTCCCGCTCCGATAAAATACTGAAAAACGAGGTTTTTGATATGAAAAATCAAAATCGAAGGCTGTTAAGCCTGATTCTCGCGCTCATTATGTG
>JAJQHI010000028.1 GCA_021199825.1 Bacillota bacterium | reverse complement strand
AGATTTTCGGGCAGGTCGATTTGATGCATTGAAGCGGATCGTACCATTATGGCGTCGGGCTCCGGTACGTCAGCCGATACCTCATATTTGCTCGTATCAAATATTTCAACACCTGCCTCGGATATCTTATTTAAAAGCTTTATCTTCTTCATTTCGTGCATTCCCTCCGTTTTAAGCGTTTTCTTCCGCGAAGCGCTTCATAAATTCAACGAGCCTGACAACGCCCTCCTCAGGCATGGCGTTATAAATTGACGCTCTCATTCCGCCGACTGAACGGTGTCCCTTGAGATTGAATAAGTCATAGCCCTCCGCTTCCTTTGCGAACTTAGCGTCAAGGTCCTTGTTTCCCGTGACAAAGGTAACGTTCATCATTGAGCGGAACTCCTTTTTGACGGGTGCCTTGTAAAAGTCCTGACTGTCAAGGTAATCGTAAAGGATTGCGGCTTTTTTCTCGTTTCGCGCCTTCATGGCGGTAAGTCCGCCCGTTTCCTCAACCCAGTCAAGCACAAGCCCCAGCATATAAATTGAATAGCAGGGCGGGGTGTTGTACATTGAGTCGTTTTCAGCCATGAGCTTATAAGAAAGCATTGCGGGCGTTTCCTTTGATTCGTGACCGATAAGGTCATCGCGTATGATGACAACGGTTACGCCTGCCGGCGCCATGTTTTTCTGTGCTCCTGCGTAGATAACGCCGAACCTTGACACGTCCGTAGGCTCGGAGAGAATATACGATGACATATCGGCTACAATCGGGACGTTCCCGGTATCGGGTATATAGTTATATCTTGTGCCGTATATCGTGTTGTTGTAGCATATGTGCAGATATGATGTGTCGGGACGAAGGCTGTCAGCTGTCACCGTCGGCACATATGTGAAGTTTTCATCCTCTGAGGAGGCAATAGCCGCAGCATCCGCGAACTTCTGTGCTTCCTTGTAAGCCTTATTTGAAAACTGTCCTGAAATTATGTAGTCCGCTTTTTTGCTCTCGCCGAGCAGATTAAGCGGGACCGCAGAAAACTGAAGCGACGCGCCGCCCTGCATGAAAAGCACGCGGTATCCGTCGGGGATGTTCATTACGTGGCGAAGGGACGCCTCAGCACCCTTGATTATCTTATCGTAAATGGGAGAGCGATGGCTCATCTCCGCGACAGACTGACCGCATCCGGGGTAGTCGGTCATTTCGGCTGCCGCCCTCTCAAGTACGGGAAGGGGAAGCATTGATGGTCCTGCTGAAAAATTGAATACTCTTGACATAGCGTCACCTCATAAGTTATTTTAAATATTATACGCCCCGCATCACGTGTTGTCAAGTGGCGCGGAGCGCAAATAATTCGCAGGAAAATCGGTTTCCTCTTGTTTAATTTACCGAAAAGGTCTCGTTTTATATCTTCGGGAATTAATCCATGCTGCCCGATTCCGACGTTTCGGTGTTTCTGAAAAGAAGAGATATGCACCAAAGACCCGCGAGCGCGACGACAGTATAAATTATACGTGCCAAAACTGTAGCCTGCCCGCCGCATATCCAGCCAACAGCGTCGAACCGGAACAGCCCTATGCTTCCCCAGTTGAGCGCGCCGATTATGACAAGCACGAGCGAAATCTTATCCATTATCATCATATTAGCCAAGTCCTCAATAATGAAGGGATAATAAGCTCCCTCCAAATAGTGAACGCGGAATGTTCCGTCACGGCGCGTCACATACCGCGTCACGGTAAATAGTTTGCCGCGAAATTCGCGTTTCATACGTTCGGCGTGGCTTTTGAAAAATCAAAATTTTCAATTTTTCAAATCATGATTAGGCTGCTGTTGGTTCACCGCTTGATTTTTTAATATCACGTTTCCACGGTGTCGTATAATAGAAGAAGAGAGACATTACGGTTGAGATAATCCAGCCTATAGGCCATGACATCCATATTCCAACGGAGGAATTCAAAAGCGTGGAGAGTATAATTGAGAGCGCGACGCGCAAAAAAAGATCAGTGAAGGTAGATACCATGAAGCGTCCCATAAGACCCGTCCCGCGAAGGGTGCTGTCTGCCATCTGCTTCGTCGCAACCACAAAATAGAATGGCGGAACGATACGAAGGAAGGTAATGCCCGCCTGCATAGCCTCACCCGTCGCGTCATTTATAAAGAGCAAAAGCCCGTATTTGCCGAAGAAAAAATAAAAGAGAACGAACGGAAGGCATATGATATAAACCATTTTGAGCGAGGCGCGAAAGCCCTCGTCAATGCGTGAAAGCTTGCCTGCACCGGCGTTCTGAGCCGTGAAATTGGACATTCCCGTCGAGATGGTTGTAAGGCTTGTGATTACTAAGTTGTTGAGCTTTATAGCGCCCGAATAGCCCGCCATAACCTCAGTGCCGAAGCTGTTTATGGTCCCCTGAATTACAATATTTCCCACAGAAATAAAGCTCTGCTGAATAATGCTTGGAATTGCGACCTTAGCGATGCTTCTGAGCAGTCCCGCTGAAAAGACTGCCGCTTTGCCCTCTGTTTTTATTTTTGAAAACCTGTGAATTACAACAATCAGCGCAAAAATGCAGCTGATGCCCTGGCATATAAATGTGGCAAGGGCGACGCCCGCGACTCGAAGATCAAATACAGTGACAAAGAGAATATCGACAAAGATATTTACCGTGCTTGACGCGGCAAGAAAGTAAAACGGAGTTTTTGAGTCTCCGAGAGCGGAGAATATACCGGTTGAGATGTTATAATAAAAGAGAAATGGAAGCCCCGCTATGTAAATGCGCAGGTAAAGAAGCGAATCCTCCATTACCTCATCAGGAGTGTTGATGAGAACCATCAGCTCCTCACATGACAGAAAGCCAATGAGCATGAGAACCGCACAGAGAACGCCTGACGCTATGAGTGTTGTGTAAACCGCTGTTTTCATGTCCGACAGCTTTTTTGCGCCGAAAAGACGCGACACAACAACGGAGCAGCCTACATTGCACCCGAACGCGAACGCTATGAAAATAAGAGTTATTTCATAGCTGTTTCCGACAGCGGCGAGGGCGTCGTTTCCGATAAATTTGCCCGCGACAAGACTGTCAGCAATGTTGTAAAGCTGCTGGAAAATCACGCTCCCGAAAAGCGGAAGGCAGAATCTCCAGAGCACCGACGATGGTTTTCCTACGGTAAGATCCTTTGCCATTACCATTCCCTCCTGAATTTTGGCACTATTGTAGCGAGGAGCGGATCACATCGTTGTGGTCCGGCATCCTCGCCGCAGAGTCAAGTATTTAACGCGAAATATATTATACTCGACTTTGGCGAATTGTCAAGCGGAAACTCAAAAAATTTTCGCGTATCGAGCGGGGATGCGTGCGATTAAACCGCCTGAAAAAATATTTTTGAAATTCAAAAAAAGTGTTGACTGGGGGGGCAAAACAAAGTATAATATAAGCGAGTTAATAAAGGATACGGAGGTGAACTTTAATGTATATCGTAGAGGCTGCTACAATTCTTTTGGTCATATGCTCTGTCGGCGCGTTGATAATGGTGCCCATAAAAAGCGAAAAGATTCAAATCGGCGCGCTCATTGCCTGCGCTTTGGTCATTGCCGTCGGCGCGCTGTTATATTTTATTCCCACGCCCGATTTTTTTGCGGGGGACGGATATGCGATAACACAGGATGTTGGGCTTATCATGCTTTCCTTTGCAGCGCTGATTCTCGTCGGAATGCTTTTTGTATTTATCATTAGGCGTCTCAATAAAAAGAAAATGAATGATGAAGCGAAGCGCGATGACGCTTAATCGCCAAACACAGCTATCCTTCCCGCAAAAAGCGGGGAGGATTTTTTGAAATTCACTTGACTTTTTCGGTCGAATATAGTATAGTTGTGGTATTAAAGCACCGCGATAAACGAATTTTGTTCCGCGGTTAATCGAAAGGAAATGGTATTATGGTATTAAAATCAGGCAAACCCATAAGCGATGAGCTTCTCGGCTCGTTCAAGGCGTCGTATGACACTGAGATAGCAGGTCTTCGCACGCAGATTTTCGCGTCCAACGCGATATCAAAGCTTTCGCTCGACCCCGTTTCGGTCAGAGAGATGAAATTCAAATTCTCAAATGACATCAAAACGATGACTGCGACGAATCAGAAGTCAAGCGGACGCTGCTGGCTTTTCGCCGCGACAAACGTTCTGCGTGAGGTTATCGCGAAAAAGAAAAACATAGGCGAGTTTGAGCTTTCACAGAGCTATCTTGCATTCTGGGATAAGTTTGAGCGCTGCAATTACTTCCTTGAGTCGGCAATTGACACGTCAAATCTCCCTATAACCGATAGAACGGTTCATCATATTCTCAGCACGGGCGTCAATGACGGCGGTCAGTGGGATATGTTCACGAACATAGTAAAAAAATACGGAATCGTGCCGAAGGATGCTATGCCCGAGACGTTCCAGTCCTCAAATACGGGCGGAATCTCAAGCGTTATTACGCCTTATCTTTTAAAGAATGCGCTTGCTCTTCGTCACGCCGCGGAATCGGGCGCGTCTGTGGAAGAGCTTCAGTCAATCAAAAATAAGGCGCTTGACGAGCTTTTCGTGTTCCTCACGGAATGCTATTCTCTCCCGCCTGAAAAGTTTGACTTTGAGTATGTTGACAAGGACGACAAATATCACATAGAGCGCGGCTATACGCCGATATCCTTCCGTGACGAGATGATAGGCACAATGCTTGACGATTACGTAAGCATTATAAACGCGCCCACGTCCGATAAGCCCTATGAAAAGCTTTATACTGTGCGCTATCTCGGAAACGTAATCGGCGGCGCTCCCGTGCTTCATTTGAATCTCCCCATGGACAAATTCAAGGAGGCAATCATCTCGCAGATTAAGGACGGCGAGCCTGTTTGGTTCGGCTCCGACTGCGGCAAACGCGGCACGGGCGACACACGCATTTGGGACGACGTATCAATGAATGTCGGACGCGCAGTCGGACTTGACATTGATATGTCCAAGGCAGATGCGCTCGATTCGGGATATTCGATGATGAATCACGCTATGGTTCTCACGGGCGTCAATCTCGATAACGATAAAGACGCTACCCGCTGGAAGATAGAAAACAGCTGGGGAAGCGAGGGCGTTAACGGCGGATATTACATAGCCTCCGACACATGGTTTGATAAGTTCGTGTATCAGGCTGTCGTCAACAAGAAATATCTCGGTGAGCTCGCGGAGATTTATAAGACCGAGCCGATTGAGCTTGAGCCTTGGGATCCGATAGGAAGCCTCGCTGACTGAAATAAAAATCGGCTGCCGAATCATTCGGCAGCCGATTTTCTTATATAGTCATTCCCCCGTCAACGGTCAGCACCTGACCTGTGATAAATGATGATCTCTCTGACGCTAAAAACAGCACCGCGTCAGCAATCTCGCGCTTTTTTCCTATTCGGCAAAGCGGCGTTTCGTCCGCCAGTGCTTTCATGTCAGAAGGTGAGAGGTGTGCGTTCATCTCAGTGTCAATAACTCCGGGAGCTATGCAGTTTACACGGATATTTGACGGTCCCAATTCCTTGGCGAGCGCCTTTGTAAGTCCGATTACACCTGCCTTTGCGGCGGAATAATGTACTTCGCACGACGCGCCGACCACCCCCCACATCGATGAGATATTGATAATGCTCCCTGAGTGGTTGCGTATCATTTCGCGGGCGGCGGCGCGGCAGGTGTAAAATGTGCCCGTCAGGTCAACTCCTATCATTCGCGCCCAATCCTCATCGCTGATGTCGGTGAAAAGCTTTTGCTCGGCAACCCCGGCGCAGTTTATAAGCACACCAAGCGCCCCTTTGCCGACGGCAAATGAAATCAGCGACTCTGCCTCATCGCTTTTGCTCACGTCAGCTTTATAAATATCTGCGCATCCGCCCGTCTTAGTGATTTCGTCTTTGAGCGTCGTAGCGCTTTCCTTTAAATTATTGTAGTTGATTATAACGTGAAAGCCTTCGTTTGCCATGCGTCTGCATATCTCGGCACCAATACCGCGCGATCCGCCCGTAACTACGGCTGTGAAGTGTTCCGTATCCATCATATTTACCTCATCCGTCAAACAGAGGTTATCATTGTGAAAAGTATATCATAAATTAAGCGCTGCACCGTGAATATTGCGCTGTGCGCAATATTCATCTAACTTGAGCAGCGAAGCTATGCTTCGTTGCTCAATGTTATTATATCATAAAAGCGCCCTTTTCGCAAGCAGCCGCGTCAAATTCGCGGAAGGATGGGCTTAAGCAAATAAATATATATACAAAACGGACTTGTAGAGGTGAGAATTTTGTGGTATACTAATATGTGCTTGAGGATATGCCTTAAGCTTTGAATATAACAAAAAAGGGGATAACCATGATAGATTTTTCGCATTACTTTATGCCGGGGGAGAGGATTTTCCTCGAAAACGTGAACTATGAGCTGACAAAGCCGCAGTCGGGGCGCCTCAAAATGCAGTGCAAGGATACAATTGTTGCGCGTCTTCTCGGCGACAAGGGACTGAAGATAACATTCAACCGTGCACTTTCGTTTGAGCCTGACGGACCGTTTTACCTTTCGGTTTCTTTTTCCGCTATAGTGAATTTCCGCCCGGAAACAAAGGACGAAATCGATTGGCACGGGATAGACATTGCCGG
>JAJQHI010000018.1 GCA_021199825.1 Bacillota bacterium | reverse complement strand
GTATGTAACAGTCTTTATCACAAAAGGTCCGCTCGTAACTATTGTGGACGTCTTCTTAGCCCAGTCATCTGTCTGAGAAACTACGTCCTCACGAAGAGGAACAAGCGCAGGGCTCGAAAGATTGCGCAAAAACTGCGTATAATCGATGCTTTCCTCAAATTCAATTTCAATTTTCAGCGTTTCGGGAGCTGTGATTCCGACGTCATCAATTGAAGCGTCGCCCTGCTTTGCAGCATATGCGTTCTTTATATCGTAAAGAAGGCACGCAGCCTCGCTGTCGTAATCAACGTCAAGCAGACGCTTCCAAGCATAAACTACGTCCGACGCCTGAACGGCACGACCGTCACTCCATGCGGTGTTCTTGAGCGTTATCGTCATTTTGTATTCGCCGTCACGGTTGCCGTCGACTATTTCATATGAATCGATAAGCGTAAGCTCAAGCTTTCCGTCTTCGTCAATGCTGGTGAGTCCGACATAAAGAAGGCTCAGGATCTTGACCATAGCGTCATTTGTGTACGCTGTACCTGGGTCAAAATTATACTGTTCTGTGCCAAGATACACAGGGATAATTGCGCCGTCGTCGTACTCGCCTGTTTCCGAGTCGTACTCAAGCGTCGTGCAGCCTGCAAGTGCCACAAGCAGCAGTGCTGCACAAAGGATAAGGGACATTGCTCTTTTCATGGTTACGGGACATCCTCCTTATGCTGAAATGCATAGTTAAATTGATATAATGCAGGTCAGGCAGCAACGCGACCTAACGCTGACACACGGGAAAAGGTGCAGACGCCAACACACTAGCAGCAAGACATACATCAATGGTAGTTTATATTATACCACTTATCGCGGTTATAATCAACTGATTCTTTTGTGCTCACCCGAATTTTCAGTGATATGCACAAAAATCTCGCGTTTTTTTGTGCATAGTACACAAAAAAACGGCTTTTTAGGGCTCTAACTAAAATAGCTTTTTAAGTCATATCCCTCTTTTTGCAGAATTTCAGTCTTATTCTGCCTTTTGTTCCGTAAAACGCTGGTCAAGCAGCACATGTACATCCTCACGTTTACGATGTCATGCACACAGCCGTCGAGAAATTCACTGCACTACGAATTATATTCCTTCCACTCGCATATCAATCAGTAAGGCAACTTTTCTCGCAAAGGAATCGGAACATGAAGTCAAATACCAAGGCAAAACTAATACTTCGAGCGGCGAAAGCAGTAATCTTCGCGCTCTCATTCACGGTTTTTATATCGTCTCTCGCATTTGAGACAGCAGGGCGGTTTTCCGGCGGTGAGCTCTCAGCTACTTTGTTCACTGCGTTCTACGGGACAAGTCTGAATACAGCTTTATTTTCCGACACGTCTGCTTCGGACACCGGAAGCAGTGTCAAAATCGCCTATGGGAGCAGCGAACCCGAAGAAAATACGTCATCTGATGCATCCCCATCAGTCAATGCTGACATTGATGAAACAATCGCTGACGACTCGTCAGTGAACTCCTCAGCAGAGCGATACAGCATTATCAAATCAGATCTTTCAACATCTGCCGAATACGGACTTGAGGCTTCAAATCAAACGTCTTATGACATTGACCTTTCCGAATATCTCAGCGCCGAAATTGCGGCACCGACGCTTGACGAAATCGAAGCCGAATATATGCTCGATGATTATGTTCCCATAGTGCTTATTGTCCACACACACGGAACGGAAGCATATTCCCCCGAAGACACCGACACATATTCAACCGATAACGATTTTCGCAGCTCTGACATATCCGAGAACGTCGTCGCCGTCGGAGCTGAAATGGCGGATTACCTCAACGCCTGCGGTATTACAACCATTCACTGCACCGAAATGTTTGACTTGGAGTCGTACATGGACGCCTACAGCCGTTCGGCAGCTGCCATAAGTGAATACTGCGCGATTTATCCGTCAATCTCATACGTCTTCGACGTGCACCGCGACTGCATAATTACAGACGAGCTTGAATGTGTCAGCTCATCGGCAGACGTGAATGGTGTAGCCGCTGCGCAGTTCATGTGTGTCGTCGGAACAGATGAGTATGCAGGCACCCATACGGGGTGGCGCGACAATCTCACGCTTGCATGTCACTTGCAGTATGAGCTTTGGTCGGCATCACCGACAATCACACGCAGGCTTTCAATCCGAACCGCCTCATATAATCAGAAGTACACTCAGGGCTCACTTTTTTTCGAGATAGGCACGTGCGGCAACACACTAAACGAAGCGAAAAGCTGCGCTCTTATCGTTGCAAAAGCACTCGCCAAAATCATTAAAGGCGAAGGTGACGCATAGACAAAAACCGAATAATTCAGAATAAGGAAGCAGTGTCTGTTATAATAAGACCTTGCTTCCTTATCTCATGCAAATGATTTACGAAGTCTGTGCTCAGTCAGCGTCAACGAGCCTGATCAAAGCCATCTCTGCCGAATCTCCGCGTCTCGGTCCAAGCTTATAAATCTCAGTATATCCGCCTTTTCTGTCCTCATACTTGGGCGCGATCTCCGAAAAGAGCTTAGACACGACATCTTCCTTCGTTATATAAGCAAGCGCAGCGCGGCGGCTGGCGAGCGTATTTTTCTTTCCGAGCGTGATCATCTTCTCCGTTATGCTCTGTACCTCCTTGGCACGGGCAAGCGTCGTCTCGATGGATCCGTTCTCAAGAAGAAATGTTACCATACCTCTCAGCATAGCCCGTCTTTGATCGGTGGGTCTGCCGAGTTTTCTGTTCCCGGACATTTCTCATTACCTCCTCTGTAAATTATGTCACTCATCCGACTTTTTCAAGTCAAGACCGAGTGAATGCAGCTTCTGAATAACTTCCTCAAGCGATTTCTTACCGAGATTCCGCACCTTAATCATCTCATCCTCAGTCTTGGAGACGAGGACTTCGACGGTATCTATCCCTGCGCGCTTCAAACAATTAAAGCTGCGCACGGACAGGTCAAGATCTTCAATGGCCATCTCAAGTGCTTTTTCCTTGACGTTTTCTTCACGTTCCACCAGTATTTCTGCCTTCTTCGCTTCATCAGAAAGATTTACAAAGAGGTTGAGATGCTCGTTGAGTATCTTGGCTCCGAGTGAAACCGCTTCTCTTGCCGTAATCGTGCCGTTTGTAAGCACCTCAAGCGTGAGCTTATCATAGTCAGTGATATTTCCGACACGGGTGTTTTCCACCTTATAGTTCACGTTGTATACGGGCGTATAGATTGAATCCGTATAAATCACGCCGATAGGGGCGGAAACGCTCGGAGACAGGGACGCGTTGTGAAGCTGCTTGTTCTTTTCCTGCGAAACATACCCGCGACCTTGGTCGAAGGTGAGTTCCATCGTGAAGCGAACATTCTGCGTAACGGTGCATATATGAAGCTCCGGATTGAGGATTTCGATATCCACATCCTGCTTTATATCGCCCGCAGTAATCTCACACTCGCCGTTTACATCTATTGTGCAGATTTTCGGTCCGTTTGAGTGCAGTCTCGCAATTATTCCCTTGACATTCAAGACGATTTCCGTTACATCCTCTCTGACTCCGGGAATGGTTGAAATCTCATGCTGAACGCCGTCGATTTTGATTGACGACACAGCATATCCCGGAAGGCTTGACATAAGCACACGCCGGAGCGAATTGCCTAATGTCACGCCGTAGCCGCGCTCAAGAGGTTCAACGATGAAACAGCCTTTTTTTCCGTCCTCGCTGATGTCATTAGTGATTATATTAGGTCTTTCTATTTCAATCATTACAATAACAACCCTCCGTTATTCAATTTTGTACCGACGGGTGGACCGTCGGGATATGGTTGGTCAGGCGTCATATAACGCCGCTGATACCCGTCCTTTTGGGGGCGGTTTATGTCGGAGATGTTATTACTTAGAATAGAGCTCTACTATAAGCTGCTCGTTGAAATCGAAATCAATGTCCTCACGCGCAGGCACCGACAAGACCTTTGCCGAAACATTTTCCTTATCAACTTCAAGCCATGAGGGAACGACTGCAGTCTGCATACGCTCGACAAGCTCCTTTATCTTCACTGAGTCGCGGTCGCCTTCCTTAAGGGAAACAACATCGCCCGGCTTCAGGAGAATTGAAGGTACGTTTGCCTTCTTTCCGTTGAGGCGGAAATGAGCGTGAAGCACGAGCTGACGCGCTTCCTTGCGGCTGGATGCCATACCCATTCTGTAAACAACATTGTCGAAGCGCGTTTCAAGTATAGAGAGGAGATTTTCGCCCGTAATTCCCGGCATATTCTCCGCCATCTCATAATACTTCTTGAACTGCTTCTCAAGAACTCCGTAATAGCGTCTTGCAGTCTGCTTTTCGCGGAGCTGACGTCCGTACTCGCCCGTCTTCTTGTGAGCCGCTTCATGATGTCCGGGGGCACCCGAACGTCTTGCTAAAGCGCACTTATCGGAAACACAGCGATCACCTTTAAGAAAGAGCTTTCTTCCCTCTCTGCGACAAAGCCTGCAGGAGGGTCCTGTGTATCTTGCCATAATGCTTTCCTCCTATGATTAAACACGTCTGCGTTTGGGCGGTCTGCATCCGTTGTGAGGAACGGGCGTCACGTCCTTGATAAGCGTGATCTGAAGTCCTGCCGCTGCAAGCGAGCGGATTGCAGCCTCACGTCCCGATCCGGGTCCGCGGACATAAACCTCCACCGTCTTAAGACCATGATCCATCGCGAGCTTTGCAGCATGCTCTGCTGCTGACTGAGCTGCGAACGGTGTTGATTTTCTTGATCCCTTAAAGCCAAGTCCGCCGGACGAAGCCCAAGAAATCGTGTTGCCTTTAAGGTCTGTAATCGTAACGATCGTATTATTGAAGGTGGAGCTGATATGAGCGGCACCGGATTCAATATTCTTGCGTTCGCGGCGCTTTTTTACGACTTTCTTTACTTTAGCCATCTCTTGTCTCCTTACTTCTTCTTATTTGCGATTGTCTTTGCGGGTCCCTTACGGGTTCTCGCATTTGTTTTAGTGCGCTGTCCTCTGACAGGCAGACCTTTTCTGTGTCTGACGCCACGATAGCAGTTAATCTCAACAAGACGCTTGATATTGAGCGCCACATCGCGTCTGAGGTCGCCCTCAACGGTGTAGTGGTTTTCAATTTCGTCACGGAGCCTTGCAATCTCGTCCTCGGTCAGATCCTTTGCGCGAGTATCGGGATTAATTCCCGTCTCAGCGCATATTTTCGTAGCGCTTGTCTGTCCGATACCGTAAATATAGGTAAGGGCAATCTCAATGCGCTTCTGGTTTGGAATGTCTACACCAGCAATACGAGCCATATTTGTCTATCACCTCTCCACTTATAGGACTTAAATCAGCCCTGTCTCTGCTTGTGCTTCGGATTCTCACAGACGACCATAACACGGCCTTTTCTCTTGATAATCTTGCACTTTTCGCACATCTTCTTTACGGAAGGTCTTACTTTCATGTCCTGCCATTCCTCTCTTTCGAGCTATAATTATTTGTACCGCCACGTGATGCGCCCCTTGCCGAGGTCATAAACTGAAACCTCGACCTTGACCTTATCACCAAGCAGTATTGGAATATGATTCATTCTGAGCTTTCCGGATATGATAGCCGTCACAACATGCTCGTTCGGAAGCTTAACCCTAAACGTCGCATTTGGCAAGGCTTCAGTCACAACACCTTCAAACTCGATAACGTCATCTTTCGGCATTTTCTATCCTTTCATAGGAAATTCGATTTTGATTGAAGATTCGGCATTTTCCCCCGCCGCCGAAGGATTGCTCCACCCGGGGCAAAGGTTCAGTCTCTCGCGAAGCTTGGAGTCGGTACAACTGCCCTCCTTGATTCGAAAGAGCAGCTCGGAGTCACAACACCCGATAAAAAGGTGCTTTGCGTTTTTCAGCTTGGGCTCCGAAACCATATGATGCTTGCCGTCCGATACATAAACCCACCCAG
Source organism: Bacillota bacterium (assembly GCA_021199825.1). Taxonomy (GTDB): domain Bacteria; phylum Bacillota; class Clostridia; order Oscillospirales; family CAG-272; genus DTU064. The sequence goes on along the minus strand of JAJQHI010000018.1, from coordinate 754 downwards.
TCCTATCAGCACCTCCGAGAACAACATAAAACCGTCCCGCGTCGTGACCTGACAGCGACCTTGCAATGCATCCCGTATATACGGATGACACATCGGGTTTTATCATAGGCAGCCTCTGATTTCTCTTTTTTTTCGGCACGTTACACCTTTGTCAGAAGTTCAGGACCGTTATTCGTCATGGCAATTGCATGCTCATAATGACATGAAAGCTTGCCGTCCTTTGTTTTAACAGTCCATCCATCGGGCATTTCATATACATCCGCTGTACCGAGGTTGACCATCGGTTCAACGCAGAATGTCATGCCCGGAATGATGCGCGTACCGTGACCCGGTGTCCCGAAATTCGGGATTTCGGGGTCCTCGTGCAGCTCCGCGCCGACACCGTGACCGACATAACGTCTCACAACCGTGCACCCGTTCTCTCTGCAGTATGAATCAACCGCATGACCGATATCTCCAACGCGTGCGCCGCCCTGTGCAATCACTTCAAGCGCATGGTAGAAGCTCTCCTCTGTCACACGAATCAAGCGCTCTGCCTCCGGCGATACCTTGCCGACGGGAAATGTTGCCGCCGCGTCGCCTGTGTAGCCGCGATAAAATGCACCAACGTCAATTGAAACGATGTCTCCCTCTTTAAGTACACGTTTATGAGAGGGAATACCGTGTATAACTTCGTCATTTACACTGATGCATGCCGCCGCCGGAAAGCCTCCGTAGCCCAGGAAAGTGGGCTTCGCGCCGCATTTTTCAATAT
>JAJQHI010000111.1 GCA_021199825.1 Bacillota bacterium | reverse complement strand
GAGCAGCTCGCCCTCAACGGTGACCACTACATGGTATCGGGCGACATCGCTGTTTCCGATAAGGAGTGCATTTGGGTTGTTTACTTCCTGACTGACCTTATCGAAAGCCACGGACTTGAGGATCCCTACGATCTCGTTGAAAACAACCAGTGGACATGGGATAAGATGATGCAGATGGCTGACGCTGCCGACTACGACTCAAACGGAAACGGAACGCGTGACTCAGGCGACATTTACGGTCTGTGCACACACGGCGAGAACTACCCCGCAAGCTGGGAATCAGCAGGGCTCAAGCTCATAACACTTGACTCAACAGGCTACCCGGTGGTTTCATGGGGAACGGATGAATTCGTTGAGGTTTACACACAGATCCAGGAGCTCATGGACAACGATGAAGTTGTATCGCCCAGCGATATAGCCTTCATCTCCACGGCTCTCAAGCAGGGACAGACGCTCTTCGGAACAGAGGTTATCGCGTTCGCTATGGATTATCGTGAGAACGAGTACGACTTCGGTATCCTGCCTTATCCTAAGTATTCGTCAGACATCGACCGTTACTACTCATACGTTGCAGTTTCGTCCTGCGTTATGACGGTTGAGTATACACATAACGACACCGATTTTGTCGGAATGGTAACCGAGGCTCTCGCTTACTACGGTCAGGTTTATCTTACGCCCGCTTACTACGAAGTACAGCTTCAGTCACGTTTCTCACGTGATGAGCGTTCGGCAGACATGCTCGATATAATCTTCGAGTACCGCTGCTACGACCTCGGCGTATTCTTCAACTGGGGTTCAGCTTACTCCAAGCTCGCTACTTCAGGCGCAAGCCCCGCTACGCTTTATGCATCACTCAGCAAGTCGATAAGCAAATCAATCGAGAAATCGCTTGAAAAGCTCGCGAGCCTGTCATAGCGGCAAACATAATACTTACAACACAAAGAGGTGCTGCGCATATGCGCGGTGCCTCTTTCTGCATATCAGCATATGGCAGGGCACGTGAACATGATGAGTGCGCTGTCTGTGCGGCTTGTGAAATTTACACGGCGTTATTATGAAGTTAACGTGTAGTTGTCGTTTGCGAAACAGAATAGCAACAAGTTGAGTTTATAATATTAGTGGGGGTAAATTCTTTTTTTAAGGAGACCAGACATGAAAAAATTTCTTGCCGCCCTGCTGGCAGCTCTCATGATGTGCGTACCCTTTGTATGCGCAGCATGCCAGGACACTCAGGACGATCAAACAGAAACGACAGACCAATCCGGGGACACTGCTTCAGACGATACGGGGGATGAAACAGCGGAAGAGGCAGAGCTTCTTGAAATTCCCGACGTAGACTATGACGGATACACATTCCAAATCCTCACCAACAGCGACATTTCGTACAGCTACGGTTCGATGGATTTCGACGAGCCGTCGGAGGACGCACGTGAGCAGGCGCTTTATGAGCGCAGTGTTGCAATTGAGGAGCTCCTCAACATCACGGTTGAGATGACACAGGACGACCTCGGTTCGGGCGTATATGAGCTGTATAAGACAGACGTTGATGCCGGTCTTGATACATACGCAATAGCTCTCAACACCATGGCATATTCGGCAACGGCGGTAGGCGCGGGTCTTTGCTACAACATTGATGAGATTCCGTACATTGACCTTACAAAATCATGGTGGAACTCGGACTGCACTGAGCAGCTCGCTCTGGGCGGCAACCACTACATGATTTCAGGCGATATCGCGCTTTCGGACAAGGAGTGCATCTGGGCTGTTTACTTCATGAAGGACGTGCTTGAGGCGATTTCAAATGACGTAGACATTTATCAGATGGTCAGGGACGGCACATGGACATGGGACGAGATGTACACGCTCGCCAAAGCGGCTGTATTTGACAACAATGCAAACGGCGTGCGCGATGAGGCTGACCGCTACGGCATTACAACGCACAGTGAAAACTATGCCGCGAGCTGGCAGGCAGCGGGACTTAAGCTTATAACCCTTGACTCGGAAGGAATCCCGCAGATTTCATGGGGAACTGAACAGTTTTATGAGGTATTCGAGGACATCAAAACAATAATGGGTGACACGGATACTGTTTCACCAAGCTCCGCCACCTTTATCAAGACCTCGGTGCTTCAGTGCCAGACGCTTTTCGCGACAGAGGTTGTAGCTCACATGAACACATACCGTGACAGTGAGTACGATTTCGGTATTGTTCCCTATCCGAAGTATTCGGCTGACCAGGAAAGATATTATTCATACGTTGCTGTTTCCTCATGCGTTGTTGTCGTTCCGCTGACAACATCAAACGAGGAGCGCACTGGAATTATCACCGAAGCTCTCGCATATTTCGGTCAGGAATACCTGACGCCCGCTTATTATGACACGCAGCTTCAGTCGCGCTTCACAAGAGACGAGGAATCCGCTGAAATGCTCGACATTATATTCGAGTATCGCTCATACGACCTCGGCGTATTCTTCGACTGGGGTTCGGCATACACAAGCCTTAAGAGCTCAACGGCTAACCCGTCAAGCCTTTACGCATCGCTTTCAAAGTCAATAAACAAGGCGATCGAAAAATCACTCGATAAACTGGGAATTTACTCGTAAGCATTTTCTCATTTTATAAATTCACTTTCATAGGGGGAGATTCCATTGAAAAAAATCCTTTCTGCCCTGCTGGCACTGCTGGTTATATGCGTACCGGTAATATTCTCAGCTTGCTCTGACAGCGCTGACAATGAGGGCACCGACACGACAACTGCTGCTGATGATACAGCCGCAGGAACGGGCGGAGATGAGACTGAAGAGGTTGTCGAGACGCTTGACATTCCTAATGTCACGTATCCCGATTACACCTACACCATTCTCTGCCACACGGACGTAGCGTACAACTACGGCTCAGTCGATTTCGACGAACCGTCGGACGATGCGCGTGAGCAGGCGCTTTATCAGCGCGGAGTTGCAGTTGAGGAGCTTCTCGAATGCACCATAGATATGAAGCAGGCAGCTATCGGCGACGGGGTATATCAGCTTTTCAAAACTGATGTCGATGCCGGTCTTGATACATACGCAATGATCATCAACAACAACTCGTATACGTGTTCAGCCGTTGGTTCCGGCTACTGCCTCAATGTCGATGAGCTTGAGTACATTGACCTTTCTAAATCGTGGTGGAATGACGACTGCACGGAGCAGCTTGCCATAGGCGGCAATCACTATATGATAGCCGGAGACATCGCGCTTTCGGACAAGGAGTGCATTTGGGCTGTTTATTTCCTCAAGGATGTGCTTGAGGAGGTGGCGTCTGACGTAAATATTTATGATCTCGTATTATCGGGCGAGTGGACATGGGATCAGATGTATTCCATTTCAAAGCTCGCTGTGCGTGACGTAAACGGAAACGGCACACGCGACCAGAATGACCGTTACGGAATAACGACACACTGGGAAAACTGGGCTGCAAGCTGGCAGGCTGCGGGTCTTAAGCTCGTAACGCTTGATTCGAACGGAATCCCGCAGGTTTCATGGGGCACTGATGAGTTTTTCGAGGTATTCGAGGACATCAAGACAATCATGAATGACACGGACACAGTTTCGCCCAACGATGACAGCTTCATCTACACATCGGTGCTTCAGGGTCAGACGCTCTTTGCAACTGAGGTTGTCGCTCACGCGATGAACTATCGTGACAGCGAATATGATTTCGGCATAGTGCCCTATCCTAAGTATTCGGCGGATCAGGAAAGATATTATTCATACGTTGCTGTTTGGGCTTGCGTATGCTCGTTCCCTCTGACAACTTCGAATTTTGAAAGAACAAGCGTTATCACTGAGGCGCTTGCGTATTACGGTCAGGAATATCTGATGCCCGCTTATTATGAGACACAGCTTCAGTCACGCTTCATCCGCGATGAGGAGTCGGCTGATATGCTCGACATAATCTTTGAGCATCGCTCATATGACCTCGGCGTATACTTTGACTGGGGCTCCGCTTACTCAAAGCTTTCTGACGCGGACGCTAACCCCGCGACGCTCTACGCTTCACTTTCAAAGTCAATAAACAAGGCGATTGAAAAGTCGCTCGACAAGCTGGGTATTTACTCGTAATATATACTCAAAATCAAGTCTCCGCCGTCCGTTATACGGGCGGCGGATTGTTTTTGGTACTTGAGCGCTGACGAAATCGCCAAATTGATGGAGAGAACCATCGGGCAAATCGAGGATTGGCTGAAGACCCCGGAAGAGCAAACCGACGCACACAAAAATTTATTTTTCAAAATTTATTTTGTCGCATCCGATTTTGCGAGATTTCGAGAGCTAAAATGAGTTTTTGCGAGATTTCCCGCATTTTAATTGAAAAAACGCGGATTTTTGCTCAAAAACCTATTGACAAGCCCGCAAAGACGTGATATAATCATTCCTGCGCGGTCGGCAGGAAGCCGAATTTGCGTGACAAATTATTATCGGAGGGAAATATGTCAACCTATATGGCAAAAAAAGAGACGGTCGAGCGCAAGTGGTACGTTCTCGACGCAGCGGGAAAGCCGCTCGGAAAGACTGCCGTTGCCGCAGCGACAATTCTTCGCGGCAAGCACCGTCCCGAATTTACGCCCCATGTTGACTGCGGAGAGTACGTTATCATTATCAACGCCGAAAAAGCAGTTTTAACGGGCAAAAAGCTTACACAGAAATATTATCGTCGTCATTCAGGCTATATCGGCGGTCTCAAGGAAGTTCAGTACAAGACTCTCATGGAGAAGACCCCCAAAAAGGCAATGGAGCTCGCGGTTAAGGGAATGCTCCCGAAAAACTCCATCGGCGACAAATCGATGACTCGTCTGCACGTTTACCGCGGTGCGGAATACAAGCAGCAGGCTCAGCAGCCCACTGCAATTGAAGTGGAATAAGGGGGACTGACACATGTATACAAGCGCTAAACCTTATTTTTATGGCACAGGCAGAAGAAAAACCTCTGTTGCGCGTGTTCGTCTCTACCCCGGTTCAGGCGTAATCACCATCAACGGACGTGACATTGACAGCTATTTTGGACTTGACACACTCAAGTTCATCGTCAACCAGCCGTTTGCTGTAACTGACACAGAGGGCAAGTTTGACATTGTTGTCAACGTTCACGGCGGCGGATATTCCGGTCAGGCGGGTGCTATCCGTCACGGAATCGCTCGTGCGCTCTGCACAGCGGATGAGAATTTCCACACGCCCCTTAAGAGAGCGGGCTTCCTTCGCCGCGACCCTCGTATGGTCGAGAGAAAGAAGTACGGTCTCAAAAAGGCAAGACGTGCGAGCCAGTTCTCAAAGAGATAACTTCTCAATTAAAAAATCCCGTGTGCTGCGTTTGCCGCAGGCACGGGATTTCTTTATGTCTTTACTTCATTCGACGTCGGGAATTTCCCAGTACAGCTCTTTGTCCCTGTCGCATATAAGCGTCTTTCCATCTGTGAACAGCTCCGCCATCTGCAAAACAGTTCGCCCTTCGGGAAAAATCCCCGGCTCCAACGGGTCACGTCTTATGCCGCCCTCAGTCTGATAAGGATGCGTAAAATACACGATATACGCATGCTCTCCGAGCGTGAGAACATCGGCGTGATGGGCGCGGTTGTTGTCATATGGACGAGCTCCCCGACCTGAGAGAATATTGTCCCCGCAGCGCCTCCAGTGTGTGAAATCATCGGAGCGGTAAACGCCCTGACCGTTCCATGTGTCAACAATCATCCATTTGGCACCCTGAAGCTCAAACACATTCGGTCCCTCATGCGAGCGGTCCGTGATTTCGGCGCCCACTACCTCCCAGCTGTATAAATCGCGGCTGACGGCGGCGTATGTGTGGCTGTGGTTGCTCTCATCCTTATACCACATCTTATATGTCCCGTCCCCTATGGGATAAACGCAGGCGTCAATCACGCGGTCCGAGGAAAGCGGAACCGTGCCCTCATACCTCCACTCCCAGAGGTTATCGGCGCTGTAATGCAGAATATGCCTTTCATAATTCCAGTCAACGGGGACGCCCGTTATATAGCTGACAAACATATGATACCGCCCCTCGGCGTAAATCACCTCAGGCGCCCAAAATGTGTTGTGCCCATGCTCAATATCGAGTCCCGGCAGCGTTCCGCGGTAAAGCCACTTTCCGCCGTCACGCGACGAGGCGATGCCTATAGCTGTGCCGTGGATGGCGGATACGCCAAGGGATATGTCAGCCGCGCGGCGCTGCGTATAAAATATCCACCAGCACCTCTCCTCGCGGTTCCATATAATTGTCGGGTCTGTCGGGCTGTCATATATCGGGTCGCGGAAAAGCGGCGCCGGAATTTTAATTTTCATTATGTGCTCCTCTCTTCAGTGTACGAAGTACGTATCCAATATCGGCGTCTATGCAGACAGAACGGCTCTCTATCTCACGCGGGCTCATAGCCTCTCCATAGTTTATTACAGCGTAAACGGCTTTGGGGTTCGAGGCTGTCATTTCCCAGAAGGGATATTTTATAATTACCGGGGTGTTCATGCCAACCCCCAGCTCAAGATAAAGAACAAAGGATTCAGCGTGTTTTTTCAAAAACGCGCTGTATCGCTCCGCGGCAGCGTGCCACCCGTCATCCTCAACAAATGTGTCGTCGCACCTGAGATTCATCGTCATCGGTCTGCCGCAGACAGGACAGTAAGGTATCAGGCTTGACGGTATTTTCATATCCGTCTGTTCCTTCAACATCCTGCGCACAGCATCCTCATTGTCGTCTGGTTTCGCATGACAAGGCTTTGAGCACTGCCAAAG
>JAJQHI010000157.1 GCA_021199825.1 Bacillota bacterium | reverse complement strand
GGTCAACGGCAACAACAAAGCCTACAACAGCCGCGATTACAACGGCAACGCGCAGAAGCTTCTGACCAAGAGAGCCATTCTTTTCTTCGTTCATAATTAAGTCCTCCAAAGTTTTTATTTTGATACGCCAATATAATATCACAACTCGCGTCTTATTGCAATCGCTAATTGTAAATTAAATTTTATTTTTGAACGCCGCGGAGCGTCACGCCAAGCTCCTTTTCCATCGCAGAGAGTATCTTAGCGGCTGTTTTGTCAGCCTCCTCATCAGTAAGCGTTCTGTCGGGCGCGCGCAGGACAATTCTGACCGAAACACTCTTTTTGCCCTCGCCGAGCCCCTCACCGCGGTAAACGTCAAATACATAAGCGTCAACAAGCAGCTTTCCTCCGACGCGTACGCACACGGATTCAATCCTGCCCGCCTCAAGCTCCTCATCGCACACAAACGAAAAGTCGCGTGACGTGGAAGGATATTTCGGCAGGTGGACAAACTCGTGCTTCATCGAGCGGTTCTCATATATCGCCTCAAGGTCAAGCTCCGCCGCGTATATCTCGCCCGAAAGCCCGTAAGCCTTAGCGACATCGGGATGAATCTGACCGAGGGTGCCGTAATGTATTCCGTTCTCATCCCCAATGGCGTTCACGCCGACAAGCTCGCCGCACCTTCCGGGATGGTATGTTCCGCCCTTGCGGTTCGATACTGTTGTATAGCTCCTGATTCCGGCAAATCCGAGAACTCTCTCGCATATGCCCTTGAGCGAATAAAAGTCTCCCGCTCCGTACATGCCGATGCAGAGTGATTTTTTCTCTGTCGGAAGCTCGTCCTCGCCGTTCGGAATATAAACCGTCGCCGCCTCATACATCATGGCTGACGGGTTTTTGTGGTTCTGGTTGTGCAGCAGCACCTCAAGCATTGTGGGGATGCCGGTCGTTCTCATAACGGACGTGTCCTCGCCCAAGGGGTTGGAGATTACAACCGATTTTCTCAATGGGGAGTCCGCGGGAAGCTTTATCATATCATATGAGCGCGGTCCGATGAACGAGAAGGTCACCGACTCCCAGAGTCCCATGCCGCAGAGCAGCGACTTGAGGTCCTCCTCAAACATCTGGCGCTCCGTTCTGCCGCCCTCAGACATGCGTATAAAAGGAAGCGTCGTCTCAATCTCGTTATACCCGTACATGCGTATGACCTCCTCCGAAAGGTCGCTCATACACTTGACGTCAGCCCTCCACGTCGGAACGTGAACCATGGCAGGAGATTTGTCCGTGTCAACCTCAAAGGAGAGCTTGCGCAGCGCCGACACCATGTATTCCTCAGATATATCTGTGCCAAGGAATGCGTTTATCTTATCAGGCTGCAAAGGAAGAACAGTCGGCTCAGCCCGTCCGGGGTAAATATCCACAACGCCGTCAACAACCTCGCCCGCTCCGAGCATTTGGACAAGCTCGCAGGCGCGCAGAAGCGCGGGCATACATGTTTCGGGGTCCATCCCCTTTTCAAAGCGGGCGCTCGACTCCGTTCTGATGCCCATAGCCTTAGCAGTGCGGCGCACGGAAACGCCCTCGAAGTTCGCGGACTCGAATACAACGAGCGACGTCTCGTCAGTGATTTCACTGTTCGCGCCGCCCATAACGCCAGCCAAGGCGACAGGCTTGTTGTCGTCGGCAATAACAAGCATTGATGAGGTGAGGGGGGTGTCCTCGGCGTTGATGTCGAGGGATTTATATATTTCCCCGTCCCCCGCGCGGCGGACGTGTATATGCGCGCCGTCAAGGCACTTATAATCAAACGCGTGCATCGGCTGACCGTATTCGAGCATTACATAGTTTGTAATGTCAACGATATTGTTTATCGGGCGCACGCCCATGGCGCGAAGCCTCATGCGCAGCCAGAGCGGCGAGGGCGCGATTTTGACGTTTTTGACTACCTTTGCCGCGTAGCGCGAGCAAAGGTCGGGAGCCTCAATGTCAACCTTAACGTAATTTGATACGTCGTCCCCGTCGCCCAAGGGCTTAACCGCGGGCGCGGGCACATGGCACGGCAGATCAAAGGTAGCCGCCGCCTCACGCGCAAGACCGATGACGGAGAGGCAGTCGGGGCGGTTAGGCGTTATCTCATAATCAACGACAATATCGGAAAGCATAAGCACTCGGCATATATCCTCTCCTATTTTGTCCGCGAACTCCTCGCCCAAAATGCATATGCCGCTGTTGTCGTTGCCGGGCATATCGTGCGAGGTGAGGTTCAGCTCGCCTATAGAGCAGAGCATTCCGTCTGACTGCACGCCGCGAAGCTTACCGGGCTTTATCTTTACGCCGCCGGGAAGTGTCGCGGGCGGGATTGCGGCAGGCACAATCGCGCCCTCAAAGACGTTTTGCGCGCCCGTGACTATCTGGTGCAGCTCTCCCTCCCCGCAGTCCATCTGACAGATGAGAAGATGGTCTGAGTCGGGGTGAGGCGTGATTTTCACGATGCGCGCAACCTTGACATTCTTGATGTCCTCGCCCAACACATCATATGTTTCCACCTTGCTGCCCGAATCAGTCATCATATCGCAGAATTTTTTGATGTCTATGTCCTCGGCGCCGTCTATCCCTACAAAATCACGGCACCAATTTATCGAAAGCTTCATACTTCACCGTCTCCTTATTATAAATGGGGCGCTTTATAAGCGGGGCTCCGCCCCGTCCCCGCCAAAGGGGGATTTTTGAAAAATCCCCCTTTGGATACCCCAAAAACTTTTTTGAAGGGGGACTATTTATATATTGTATGCGTTAAACCCCTTTTCCCAAAGGCTTTTGGGGGGTTATTAGGGGGTATTCTTGCAAAATACCCCTTAATCAGGGTCCTTGGGGCTCCGCCCCAAGCTCTCTCCTTTAAAACTGCGCCAAGAAACGCATATCGTTTTCGTAAAGCAGGCGCATATCGTCTATGTGATACTTAAGCATAGCTATGCGCTCAATGCCGACACCGAAGGCGAAGCCCGAAAACTCCTCCGGGTCAACGCCGCAGCCAAGAAGGACATTCGGATGCACCATGCCGCAGCCGAGGATTTCAATCCAGCCCTCGCCCTTGCAGAGGCGGCAGCCCTTGCCCCCGCACTCAAAGCATGAAACATCCAGCTCTGCCGACGGCTCCGTGTATGGGAAGTGATGCGGGCGGAAGCGAATCTTTGTTTCGGGACCGAAAAGCTCACGCGCCAGAATGAGAAGCGTACCGCGAAGGTCTCCCATCGTAATGCCGCGGTCAACCACAAGCCCCTCGCACTGATGGAACACGGGCGAATGCGTCGCGTCCTCGTTGTCGGAGCGGTAAACCCTGCCCGGCGAGATTATGCGTATAGGCGGCTTCTTCTTCTCCATTGTGCGAATCTGAACGCTCGACGTCTGCGAGCGGAGAAGAATGTTGTCCGTTATATAGAAGGTGTCCTGCGTGTCGCGGGCGGGATGCCCTTCGGGCATATTGAGCGCCTGAAAGTTGTAAAAATCAAGCTCCACCTCTGGTCCCTCCACAATCGAAAAGCCCATTCCGAGAAATATGTTTTCAAGATCGCGCTGCACCTGTGCGAGCGGATGGCGCTTTCCGACAGGCGGCAGCACTGACGGCATTGTAACGTCTATTTTCTCCGCCGACAGCTTGAGCTCGCGCAGCTTTTCCTCGCGCTCAGCCTTCATTTTCGCGATTTCGCCCTCAATTGACGCCCTCACCTCGTTGGCGAGCGCGCCGACCGCGGGGCGCTCTTCGGGCGAAAGCTGCCCCATTCCGCGCAGCACCGCCGTAAGCTCGCCCTTTTTGCCGAGATACTGTATGCGCAGCGCCTCAATGTCCGCGTTCGCCTCGTGAAGCCTGCTCTCTGCCTCCGACTTTATGTCAAGGAGCGTTTCCCTAAGTCCCATAATACTCTGTTTGTCCTTTCGTGTATCTAAGAATTACAGCCGTCACTCGCCCGAATATGCGCTTATGACAACCGTCGTGACTGACTGCCCCGGAATCGCCACCGCCGTTCCGTCAAGGAATTCGGCGTAGTACGTCTCCTCAAGGTCGTAGTCGTCTGATGTTACATTAACTGAAATGCGGTTGTAAACCGACGCGTCAATGCCCGAAAAATCAATATTTACAGACTTTGCGCGCTGGTTGATGAATACGATTACAAGCTCCTCCTCGCCGTATTCGTTCGTGCCCATGTACGCCGACGCCTCAACAGCGCCAACGTCAAGGTCACAGTCAACTCTCACGTATCCGCGGTCAATGAAGCGGCTGTAGTTGCCCATCGCCCACAGGCGCTTGGGCACCGTGACCGTCTGCTTTGTGCTGTCAACATATATAAGCCCGTCGCGGTAGTCGTAGCAGCTCACCGCTATCCAGTACTGCCACGATACACAGTCGAGTATCGTCATGTCCTCGTAAACCTGCTCCGCTAAATTGAGTGCGGAATCCATCGTCGTGTCAACGCCGTTTGTCATCTCGCACCACTCCGTCATGCGGTACGTGATGCCCGAATATCTCTTCGCGCTGTATGTCGTCGCGAACGTCGTCTTTATCGTCGAGTCAGACCAATATGAATGGAGGTCAAACGACGTGAAATACTCCTTGAGCGTGTCGTCCTTGAATATCGCGTTGATGTACTGCATTGAATCCGTGTTCCAGTCGCCGCCGTCGGGAGCCGAAAGCTCAACCGCCTCATAAAGCTCCTCGCGTGACTCAAGCTCGGAGAGGAACACCTTCAGAAGCTCAACCACCTCGTCAGGCTCATAGTGGCAGCCCTCCTGGCTCGAATCTGTCCAGTCCCACTGCGGCTCATTTACGGGAGATACAAATTTAACGGGCAAGCCCTCCTCAAGCGTGAAATGCTCGACAACGTCAAGCACATATTCCGCGAACGCCTGATAGTTGTCAGGGTCGAGATTGCTCTTGCTCGACGCGGAGGATGAGCCGTAAGCGTTCCCGCTGATTGTCAGGCTCTCAAGCGGGCTGTTCACGAACATCGTTATCTCGTCAACGCCGTACTCAACGGCGCGGTTCATCATCCAGACCGCGTTCGCGTCACGCGTCCAGTCGTAGCTCCCGTCCTCGGCAAGGAAGGAATACGCGCGGCGCCAGCTGTCTGTGATAAGCGAGCTTGCATGACCCTTGTCGCGTGAGCCCGCGCCTATGTTGTATCGATATGAATTGAGCCCAATGCCGTTCTCGTCGTCGAAAAGCAGCATGGCTATGTACTCGCGGATTTCCATTCCGGTGGAATTCATCACGCTGTCCCAGCCGCCGACATACTGCGCCCACCAGGCGCCGGACGCGCCGAAGGACTCGATTGTCTGATATGTTGTCGCGGCGTCAATTGTGACTGTCTTAACGCCCGATAAGCTCTGCTGCGCGTCAAGCTCCTTGACCTCGCGCTCATCGGTGCTCCCCGTCACCTCATCAGTCGTGTCTGACGCGGTTTCCGTCGTTTCAGTGCCGACAGCCTCGGTCGATGTGTCTTTAGTGTCGTCCCCGTCCCCGCTCTGTGTGCAGGCGACAGCGAGAACCAGAGAGAGGGCAAGTGCCAATGCCAAAATTGCGAATCGTTTCATGGTGCAAAATCCTTTCTTTTATCCTCATGATTCAGTGTTACCTATAATTTTAACCGACAATAAGAGATTTGTCAATGGTTATTCGTAAATTTTGATTCGTGCGATTCGAAATATTCCGCCTGCGGAATATTTCATACTTTGACCTATAGCGCTTGTGCGCTGTAGGTCAACAGTTCGTCAATGGTTATTCGTAAATTTTGAAGTTTGGCACTCGAAATATTCCGCCTTCGGAATATAAGCGCAAAAAAGCATCTCCCGCATCCCGTAAGGGATGCTGAGATGCTGAGATGCGTTTATTTTGTGCGTTTGATTTTCACTTCTTTTTTCTGTTCGTGCGGCTTATTTTCATATTTTTCTTTCAGCTTTTCTTTGTTTTCCGCAGAATATGATTTCGCAAAGAGGTATATTGCCGCGCTGAAATACACTATATGAACAACCCATTCCTCCCAAGCCGACAAACCGGAAAAGTATATACGGCATATCGGCGTTAGAAAAATCACTCCGCCAATCAGCATTACAACACTTATGATTCTGACTATACGCCATTTTTTCATGGTTTTTCTCCGATGATGTTCCACTCGACCTCTAATCAGTCAAATTTCAGCATCCCGATTATCACTGCTCCTCAATCTCAAAAAATTCTTCGAGATATTCTTCAGTAATATTCTGATACTCGCTGTTCACTGTCGGGAAATTCGCCGATTTCGCAAGAGTTGCCGTGTAAACATTTTCTTCGCATCCAACAGTCAGAAGTGCCGCACCTATAACGTTATTTTCTTTGTATACCGTTATCATTATTTTATCTGCGGCAGCCTCATTATCCTCAGCGGAAGCTGACCAGTAAACCGCGGCATCCGTCGAGTCTGACAGCTCGTAGGAGCTGCCGACATCCGAAACCTGATAAGTTCCCGTACCCTCGCCGTCTTCCGTCACTAGCAAAAACGTTCCGTTTTCCGTTTCAAGATGAAGCGTATCGCCCACCTCTTCAAGCTCCACTGCTTCTGTTTCATCTGATACATTATCGGAATTTTCAATGGATTTAATAATTACAGTACCCTCGGTACTTGAAATATCGGCCGTTTCGGTTGGTTCTGCACTGTACGATGCGACAAAGAAGCACAGCGTCACAGCAATGCATACGCAAACAAGCACAAGTATAAGCTTTTTCATGGTAGTAACCCCCTTTCGTCTTTCCTTGATTATATTTTACACCATATTTTTTATCATTGTCAACACC
>JAJQHI010000222.1 GCA_021199825.1 Bacillota bacterium | reverse complement strand
GTTCCCCTTCTGTGCGTTATTACCACAAACTGAATGTGGTCAGAATATCTGCGGACATAATCGGCGAAGCGCGCCACATTCACCTCGTCAAGTGCCGACTCAATCTCGTCAAAAATACAGAAGGGAGTCGGGTTAACCTGTATCATGGCAAAGAGAAGCGCTATTCCGACAAACGACTGCTCGCCGCCCGAAAGCAGCGAAAGGTTCTTTATGACCTTTCCGGGAGGCGCCGCCTTTATCTCAATTCCGCTTGAAAGAACGTCGTCGGGGTCGGACAAATAAACCTCAGCCTCGCCGCCCCCGAAAAGCTCACGGAACACCTCGCCGAACTTTTCGTTTATCTTTGCAAAAGCCTCTGAGAATTCCGTCTGCATTTCGTTCTGAAGCTCATCTATGACAAGATTCAAATCCTCACGGGACGCGGTGAGATCCGCCATCTGGCGCGAAAGGTTTTCATATCTTTCACGCACCTCGTTATATTCATCCACAGCGCCCACATTGACGTTTCCGAGAGCTTTCAGCGCGCTTTTGCACGATGACAGCTCCTTTGATGCCGCGGCTCTGCTCTTTTCATCTATTTTCGGATAGTCAAGCTCCGCGGCGGTCGTGTAAGTAAGCTCGTATTCATCCCAAAGGTGAGAGATGATTTTGTCGTACCCTTCCTTGACGCTTTGCTTTTTCTGCTCATTTTTCATGTGAGTGCGGACGACCTTTTCCTTTTCGTCCGTTTTCTCACGTATTTTTTTGTAAAGTTCTCCCTGACGCTTTTCAAACTCAAGGCTTCCCGCCTCAAGCTTTGAGCGCTCACTCTCAAGCGTGTCAAGTCTACCCCTCAGCTCGTCGTGGCTCTTGCGGTTTTCATCACCGTTTGCCCGAAGCTCCCGGCACGTGCCATCAAGCTCCGCCGCCCTTTCAAGATAGCTTTCCCTGCTCGCTCCGTATTCGCTTTCACGCCGCTTCTTTTCCGAAAGCATTTCCTCACCCGCGGAAATTTCGGCGTTAAGCCTTGTCAGGTCAAGCGCAAGCTCTGAAAGCTTTTCGTTTGCCTCCGACTGCCTGTCGCGGTCGGCATTCGCTTTTATATTGAGCTCTTCCCGCTCGCCCTTCAGCTTTTCCGTCTCCTCACAAAGTTTACGCTCCGCCTCTGAAAGCTCCTTGAGGTCGCACTCCGACCTCCCCTTTTGGGTCTTCCTTGTCTCAAGGTCTGCCTTAAGCTCCCCGGCAAGAGAAAGTGATGCCTCGCGCTTCGCGTCCGCATTGTCCTTTGCGGACATTGAGGCACGCTTCATCGCATCCGTGATGTCGCGGCGGTTTTTCTCATCCGAGAGCTCACGCTCCGCGTCCGATATTCGTTTTTTTGAAGCTTCAAGCTTTTCGTCAAGAGATGCCAGCTCGCGCGACAAAAGGGAGCGTTCCGCGCGCAGCGAGCGAATTTCACCCGCGCGTGTGAGCATTCCGCTATCGCGTCTGACAGATCCGCCCGTAAATGAGCCGCCCGCATTTATTTGCTGTCCGTCAAGCGTGACGGCGCGAATTTTGTAGCCGCCCGACTTTGCGGCGCGGGAGGCTGAGTCAATCGTGTCAAACACGCACGTCCGCCCGAGCAGATATTTGATAACCTCTGCGTATTTTTCGTCGTATCCGATAAGCTCAGAAGCAAGCCCTATATATCCGGGAAAGCTCTTGGCATTTTCGGTTTCGCGGCCTGCGAATCCAGCCTTGACGGCGGACAGCGGATAAAAGGTTGCGCGCCCAGCTCCGCCGTTTTTCAGGTAATATATGCATTCCTTTGCCGTATCCTCGCAGTCAACGACAATATTCTGAAGGCTTGCTCCAAGCGCCACCTCTATGGCAGTTACATATTCCAACGGCACATTGATAAGGCGCGACACGGGTCCGTATACCGTACCCTTAATTTTGTGAAGCGACACGCCGTCCATTACGTATTTGACGCTTTTGCCGTATCCCTCAAAGCTCTCCTCAAGCCTTGTGAGCGCGTCGATTCGGCTGTCGGCGGCAGCTATTTCAGACGCTGTTTTGTCGCGGCTTGCCTTAATTTTGCTGCCTGATTCCTCAAGCTCACGTATGCCTTCTGAAAGCGCGCGGATTTTTGTGTCAGCGTCGCTTAAGGTTTCATCAAAAAGGCGTATATTCTCCTCTTCCGACAAAACCTTTTTTAAAAGCTCATCAGCCTCGCTTTCATATTTCTTTATTTCCTCGGCGACACCGTTATTTTTCTCGCCGTCATCCTTCATGGACTCCCTGATGACGTTAATTCTTACACGCAAATCGACCTCTTCACTCTCATTTTTGCGGATTTGGGTGAAAAGGGCTTCTATTTTGTCCGTCATCTCTCCGATGCTCAGCGTCAGCTTATCGAGCTGCTCACGCAGCTCGGCAATCTGTGTTTCCTTGTCGCATTTTGCCGCCTTAAGCTCCTCAATTTTTTTGACAACCTCGTCCTGCTCGGCGGCGACGCTTTCAAGCTGCCCCGATGCATCCTCGGCGCTCTTTTTATATTCATCGGAGCGCGACATGCTGTGCTCGATTTTTGACGTTATATCAGCATACTGCATATCAAGCTCGCGCAGCGCGGCGTTCAGCTTTTTAATTTCGTCGTACACGTGCTCGGAGGCAAGCTTATTTTCCGAAAAGGACTCTGACAGCCTCTCGCTCTGCGCCTCAAGCTGCTCGACCGTTCCCGTAATAAGCTCAAGCTCATGCTCCGAGAGAAGATACGCGTCGTTTGCCTCACGTCCCTCGGTCTGCAGTCTTTCAAGGTCATATACCGAAAGCGATATGTCGGCACGGCGGCATTTTTCGTACAGGTCAAGGTATTTTCTCGCCTTTTCCGCTTCCTTTGAAAGCGGCTCAACCCGACCTTCAACCTCGGAGAGTATATCGCCGAGCCGCTGCATATTGTCGTCCACGGACGCAAGCTGGCGTTCCGTTTCACGGTATTTGAACCTATACTTTGCGATTCCGGCGGCGTCCTCAAAGACAGCGCGCCTTTCCTCGCCCTTTCGCGATATAATCTCTGCGATTCTTCCCTGACCGACAATAGAATAGCCCTCACGTCCGATTCCCGTATTCATGAAAAGCTCGTTTATGTCGCGCAGGCGTACGGCTCTGCGGTTTATGAAGTATTCGCTCTCACCCGCTCTGTAATATCTGCGGGTAACCGTTACCTCGTCATAGGGCAGGTCAATGCGTCCGCTTGAGTTGTCGTCGGTGTTGTCAAAGGTGACGGAAACCTCAGCGTATCCCATCGGACTTTTGCCGTCGGCTCCCACAAAAACAACATCCTCCATTTTCGTTCCGCGTATGTTTTTTGACGATATTTCGCCAAGCACCCAGCGCATAGCGTCTGTTATATTTGATTTTCCGCTTCCGTTCGGTCCCACAATGACCGTGCTTCCGCGGTTGAATTTTATTTTTGTTCTGTCGGGGAACGATTTGAACCCCTGCATTTCAAGTGAAATCAGCCTCACAAATTACCTCTTGCGATCTTTATTTCATAGCCGCGAAGCTTTTCATCCTCGCAAAATCTGATTTTTCTTATGCCGTATCTTTGCATAATATAGTCCCTGTTCACGCGTCGGTTTCCGATGGCGGCTGATACTGCGCCCCGCGGAACGCATACGGTTATGTCCTCGCCGTGCACCGCGGTCAGGTCAAGCTCGTGGCATATATTCTCGCGGAATATGACCGAACGGGACAGCTCTCCCATTGCGGGATGTACGGGTCCGCCGAGACATTTTGACGAGTGCAGTCCCTCAGCGTCACAAAGACCGACGCGCAGAACCTTTACCCCGCCCTCGTCAAATATGCGAAGGATACGGGCAGACCTTTCGGCTGCCTCCTGCACGGTGAGCGGAGTATATTCCCCGCTCAGCATGAGCATTCCAAGAGCGGTTTTATCAAAGACTATCGTAGGGTAAATCCTCGCCTCGTCGCACCCAAGCGCGCATATTTCCTCAGCCGTTTTTATTTCGTCCTCCAGCCCTGACGCCGGCAGACCTATCATCATCTGACCGCCAAGACGGAAGCCGCGCGCCTTTATAAGACAGCAGGCGCGGCGCGCGTCATCACCAGTATGACCGCGGCGGGATGCCGCAAGCACGCGCTCAGAGGTTGACTGGATGCCAAGCTCAACCGTAGTCATGCCGTACCTTTCAAGTATATTGAGGATTTCGTCATCTATATAGTCGGGTCGTGTTGAGCAGCGAAGGCTTTTTACGCGCCCTGACTTAAGGTACGCGTGTGCGCGTTCAAGGAGGGATATCATCAGCCCTCTGTCAATTCCGGTAAACGAACCTCCAAAAAAAGCGATTTCAACCTCGTCGTCACTGTCAACAGTGCCAAGCGCCTCATCTATCAATGATTCAAGTGTATTCGGGTCGAAATCCTCCTGTCCAGAAATTGTTCTTTGATTGCAGAAAACGCAGTCATGAGGGCAGCCTAAATGCGGGATGAAAACAGGAATATTAACGTGTCTCATCAGCCCGCAACATCAATTCCAAAAAGCTCAAGCGCTTCCTTTGCAGCCATCTGCTCGGCGCTGCGCTTTGAACGCCCGGTTCCGTGTCCGACAACGTTGCTGTTGAGCTTTACCGTGACCGCAAAGGTTTTGTCATGGTCAGGACCGGACTGACCAACAACGGTATATTCGAGCGTCTCATTTCCGCCCTGCTGAACCACCTGCTGCAAAAGCGTCTTATAATCGAAATATTCGGTGTTCCCGCTGATTTTCTCAAGCTCTTCCTTGATAAAAGGCATAATCACTCGTGACATGGCTGTTTTTCCGTCGCCGCCCGCGTCCTCGTCGTCCATGTATACGGCGCACAGGAGCGCCTCCATCGCATCGGATATGGTGGATTTGCGGTGGCGTCCGTTGTTTTTTTCCTCTCCGTGACCGAGGAGAAGAAAATCCCCAAGCTCGATTTTTTCCGCGTATTCAGCAAGTGCGTCCTCACAGACAAGGCGCGAGCGTATCCGCGTCAGCTCCCCCTCCTGCATTGAGTCATAGCTTTCAAAAAGGTATTCGCTCACAACCAATGAAAGCACGGAATCGCCGAAAAACTCCATTCTCTCGTTTGATGATAAATCGCCGCGTGCCTCATTTGCGTATGAGGAATGCGTCAGGGCGGTTTTTACGAGATTTTTTTCGTGAAAAACATATCCTATGCGCTCCTCTAGAAGGCTTATCGGATACGGATATTCGCGTTCATGCTCTTCACTCATTTTCAACTCCTGAAGCGTTTAGGTTTTCGCTCATTTTTGAAATCATACCAGAATCAACGCACGTATAAGCCTGACATATTGCGGAGAAAATTGCGCGTCCGTTTGAGTTTCCGTGCCCCTTTATTACGGGAGCTTTAAGTCCCAGAATCGGCGCACCGCCGTGCTCCGACGCGTCGAAGCTCTGCTTGAGCGTGCCGAATTTGGATTTAACGGGCAGATATGAAAGGCTTGCCACGGTGCTTGACGTATAAATATCCTTAAGGGCTTTCATGAAAAATGACGCCATGCCCTCAATGAGCTTTAAGGTGATATTTCCCGTAAAGCCGTCGCACACAAGCACGTCACACGCACCAAACGGTATTTCACGCGATTCGATGTTTCCGGCAAAGCTTATGTTCGACTCGGCTAAAAGCTTATGAGCCTCTATGTATGTTTCGGTTCCCTTGCACTCCTCAGTTCCGTTGTTTATAAGTCCGACGCGTGGGTTGTTCATTCCGAGTACGGATGAGGCGTATACGGAGCCAAGCTTTGCCCATGAAAGGAGCTGGTCAGCCGTAACGGTCGGGTTTGCGCCCGAATCAAGAAGCAGAATGGGATTCGGGAAAGGAAGATATGTCGCGAGGCACGCGCGGCGAACACCCGTCAGCCTGCCCACAAAGTGGGATGAGGCAAGGTGAAGCGCGCCTGTGCTGCCGGCTGACAAAAACGCGTCTCCCGTGACGCCGTATTTGTTGTCGGGTGAGAGCATTTTAAGCCCTATTGCCATGGAGGACTCCTTCTTTTTGCGAACGGCTGTCATGGGGTCGTCATCCATCTCGATTTTAACGTCTGTATGGTAAATGTCTATCCCATCAAGGGAAAGTCCGTTCTCGGAGGCTGATTTTTTGATTATGCTTTCATCTCCGACAAGAGTCATATTGAGTTTATCGCCATATTCGTCCCTTGCAATAGCGGCACCCTCAATAACAGCCTTCGGCGCGTCATCGCCGCCCATTGCGTCAATTATAATTCTCATATCAGTAAATCCTCCATTTTGATTATTTCAGAGAGCGCCGCCAGCGCCCTTTTAGAGTATTCGGCGCCCCTTTGCTTTTTTCCGCCCTTTACCCTGTATTCAAGCGGTTCAATTATGCCAAAGCTCGCGTTCATTGGCTGAAAGCCTCCCGACGCGCCGCCTTCTGACACATAGTGTGCAAGTGCGCCTATCATAGTTTTTTTCGTAAAATCGACCGAGGGCTTTGAAAGAACGCGCACCGACGCATTTATTCCAGCCAAAAGTCCCGACGAGGCACTTTCGACATATCCCTCAACGCCTGTCATCTGTCCCGCAAAAAATATATTTGGTCTTTTCCTGACCGAATAGTCCGGGGACATAATACCCGGCGAATTTATATAAGTGTTTCTGTGCATGACGCCGTAGCGGAGAAATTCAGCCTCCTCAAGCCCCGGTATCATGTGGAATACCCGCCTCTGCTCCGGAAAGGTTAAGTGTGTCTGAAAGCCCACAAGGTTATACATCGTGCCTTCAATATTCTCCCGGCGCAGCTGCACCGCGGCATACGGCTCACGTTCTGTCTTCGGGTTTGTGAGTCCGACGGGCTTCATGGGTCCGTATCTGAG
>JAJQHI010000034.1 GCA_021199825.1 Bacillota bacterium | reverse complement strand
GCTCGGTTGTCGTTTCCTCAGGCTCGGTTGTCGTTTCCTCAGGCTCGGTTGTCGTCTCTTCAGGCTCATCAGGCGTATACGTATTGGTCACAGTAAATGTATATCCATCCTGCGACACCGAAACACTGTAATTGCTAGGAACCTTCGGCTCGACTATCTGCCATTCATGCGTGGAATCAAGTCCCGTCCATGTATAGCTCCAGGTGTTGCTGTCACTGAGGTTTACCGTGTCGTAAATCTCACCGTCGCACAAAAGCTCAATTTTAACGCTTGAGGGTCTGATGCTTGCGCTGTCGCCGCTCCAAGACTTAACTACAGTGCAATCAATCTTTTCAGGCTCAACGGGCGTCATGTCATATTTGACAACAGACAGAGCGCCTGCGCTCGTAACATGAACGAGGAATGCCGCGGGCGTATAAATGTACCCGTCGGAGGTCGTTGATGTGCCGACCACCAGATAAAGCGCTTTTTTCAAATCTTCAAACGTGACCGTGTCGTTTTCAATTGTGCCGACCGCCGTGGGCGTTATATTATCGCGTGCCGCATACGCCGCCAGGGTTGTCGCGGTGTCGCGCCAGCTTGTGCCCGGAAGCTCAACAGAATAACTGCTGAAGTCTCCCACAAGCTTATAATTGTCGCCTGAATAAACCGCCACACGGTAAACCGAAAATTCGGTGCCGTCCTGCTTATATGACAGGGTCAGGCTCCCTGTACTCGCGGCAGACGCGGGTCCTGCAAGCAGCACTATTGCAAAAACAAGTGCGTACAAGGCGCACGCTGCGCGATAGAGCCCTTTACGAATCGTCTTTTTCTTCATCGATGCTTCCCTCTTTCTCCTCCGGGGATTCCTTTATTTTTCGATTTTTAGCCCGTCTCCGTCTCTTCTTTTTGGGTGGCATTAAAACGGAGATAAGCAATGCTATCAATATTACAAGCAGCAGCACAAGCACAACCAGAATCACGTCTCTGATGTCAGTGTCTGTCACAATTTCGGATATTACAGTGATAACATCGGCTCCTGATGTGGTGTCCGTGGTGCTTTCCACTCTCGTGCCGCGCACCAAAAGTCTATGTGTGTTGACGCCGTAGGGCGTACAGGTATAAAGCGTGACGTGGTCCTCTCCCTCTATGATTGTCATAGCGGAAAAGTCGTCAGGCTCAACGACCAAAATCTGATCAACCTCATAGGTGAGTGTTCTGTCAAGAACGGTGATTGTAAAAGTATCGCCTATTTCAAGCTGATCAATGTCCGTGAACATTTTTGCCTTTGTGAGCCCATTATGCGCCGTAAGCACACAATGAGTACCCGCACCGCCCGTCGGCAGACTTGTGCCAAGCCAGAAGCCCGCGCCAGCCTGAAGGGCAGCCTCATCTGTTCCCTGATATATCGGGATATGAACATTTATCGCAGGAATGTCTATGTAGCCCATCATTCCCGTTCCGAGCGGATTGAGGAGCTGAGAAATATAATCCGCTTCATCGGCGGATACAGACGCCGAAAACGTCCCGTTTTCCGCCAATTGGCGATTATATTCCTCAGCTGCCGCCCACATTTCCGAATAATCGACATCGGAGCCCTCGCTCACAGCGTTATACTGCGCGATTTCACGCGATGCCTGCCAGCGGAAGACCATATCGCTCGCGGTGGGGTAAAGCATAACGCATATACCCGCAATGGCAAGAAGGATTACAATAACCGTTGACAGTCTCGCCCTTTTCTTTTTCCTTGTCGATGACTGTCCGCCATTTTTCATTCTCAAGCTGACCTTTCCCGCTTTATTTCCTCAATGCAGAAGGCAAAAGCCTTCGCCCGGAGATTATTATTTTGTGTGACTCGAAATTTGTTTTGAGATTATGCGACGGGATGCATAATTCGATTTATTATCCGAGAGGGACAGTGTCCCTGTTTTGTCCCTCCCGGAAGAAGCTCATATTTTACTCTTCGTCCTCGTGCTTTCTGCGAGAGATAAGGAGTACTGCGGCAGCCGCGACGATAAGTCCGCCGCCAACAACAGTGAATATCACTGTGCCCGCGCCGCCCGTGCTGGGTATTTCAGCATTGGCAACGGTAACATAAGCGATATTGTCTGTTTCAACGTTATCAGGAATAACTACTGT
The DNA here is from genome assembly GCA_021199825.1 of Bacillota bacterium. Taxonomy (GTDB): domain Bacteria; phylum Bacillota; class Clostridia; order Oscillospirales; family CAG-272; genus DTU064. Next base: position 4,747 of record JAJQHI010000034.1, on the reverse strand, counting down.
GAGAACCGTATCACTGCATACATAGCCTGTAGGAGCTTCAGTCTCCTTGAGGTAATACGCACCCGCGTCAAGACCTTCGAGCGTTGCGTAGCCATCCGCACCTGTCGTAATGGTAGCTACCTCAACAGTACACTCCTCGTCAGAGTAAACGGTGAATACAGCACCCGCAAGTCCTGTTGCGTCTGCAAGGGTGCTTGTGGTTTCAGTGCCTGTCTCATCAACGGTTTCGGTTGCATATGTTGCAGTTGCCTGATCATACTTGAATACCGAGATTCCGTATATGTCAACTTCAACTACATCATGCTCGGATTCGTCATCGAGATATGTTACCCATGCCTCGTTCTTATATGTTCCGGCAGAAGCGGTTTTAGAGAGTGTAGCCGTGTATGTTACAACGATTGCGGTTGAAGCCCAATCGTCCTCAGTAATCTTCCCCGCCTTACAAAGCGCGATGAGATCCATCGAAACCTCGAATGTGCAGTCGTCGGTTGTAGATGTTGTTACGGTATAGTACGTAACATCTTCTGTGTTATCAAGAACAGTATTGCCTATTGTTACCGTTACACTGCTCTCATTGAATGTAAGCGCTTCATCCATCTCATCGTGGAATATGAGGGTATATTCAGCACCTTCCTTAGCTTCAGCAGTAGCAGTGCCGGTATTTGCGTCATATGACCAAACCATATAGCTTTCAAGATTGGGCACATTCGATGTGAGCTGGAATGTTACGGTGTCGCCTGCGGCAACGTCGTCCTGTTTAACGTATTTCTTTTCTTCTGTCGTTGTGGTCGATTCGTCTTCATCTTCCGTAGTTGTAGTTTCAGTAATTACAATCCACTTCTCAAGACCCGGCTCGCTCTTCTTCTCGCCTACAATTACTGTAGGAACGGGGAAATCCTCATCCTTGGTATCTCCATCGGGGCCTTCATACTCGATTACCGCACTTTCATTTGTGGGCATGTGGGCAAAATTTCGTATGACTTACCTTCGGGGAGAGCATAGCCATCCTTCAGCTCGAGGTCATACGAAAGCGTAAGACCGTTTCCTTCTTCAACGTGAACATTGATTTCCCATGTTAAGTATTCGGATTTTCCGGTTTCTTCGTTGTCAGCATAATACGTCACAACGTAAGGATACTCGCCTGTTGTAGCATCAGCCGTGCCGAATGTGACAACGTTGCTTCCCTCTTCAATTTCATTAGCTTCAACCTTAACTCCACCAACCGTCAGCTCAACTGTGTCCATGCCGACCCAGTCGAAGTCCTCGCCGATAACGTCGGTGACCGTGCCGCTCATGATTTCATAGAGAATTTGGTCCCTGATGGTGGAGAAGACTGTTGAAGCGGTGTCTTCAGAGATTACGCCGCTTGCGATGTCGCCGCTGTTGTCGGATGCACTGATGAGCTGGTCCATAACCTGCTCGCCCCACGGGTAGTTAGTCCAGTTACCCTCATCCATTTTGAACGCATAAGCATAATCAACATTTCCAGCCAACGTTTTGTAAGTTAAAATCGTATTATAGACTGCCACTTCGACGTTTGTGGCATATTTAGTCAAAACTGCCGCGGTAAGCTCTTTGTAGGTCGTACCATAATCAGAATTGTATACCTTAATAGCATCAGTATATTCGCTCTTGTATACAGCAAAATATTCTTCTGTGTTTTCTATTTTGCCTTTCATATTCTCGAAAAATGCATCAAAATCACCGTATGCGCCTTCGGTAGTTATGTTGCCTTCATCAACGGTTACATTTACCAAGGGTGTTCCTTCGCCATATGTCATATCCCATACGCTAGAGCCATCATGCGCATCGCTTACGGATCCTGCATTTCCTTCCATTTTATAAGGCACAGTCATTGTCTTGTTCGTTGTCTCATCCGTCCAGAGGTATGTAATACCGTCGCTGATGGTGATGAGGTATGTGGTATAACCTTCGATTTCTTCAGACTCTAACATTCCCTGAGCCTTAAGAAGACCCGCATGGTAGTTTGTGCCTGAGGAAGTTTTGGACTTAAGGAGTCCTGTCTCGGCTGATGTATCTGTATTGCCGTCTATTGTTGTCCACTCCGTTGCTTCCGCAACTGCACTGTAGTCAATAACAGCTGCTTTTACGTTAGTATTCTCTTTGGATGCAAGCTCAGTAAGGAAAGCGCCTGCCACGTTGCGGACGTTAACGCTTGTCGAATAGTCAAGCACGAACAGTACCGCGACGTTTTCCACGTCCTGTGTGCCGCCTACAGAGAGGGTGACGGTCGTTTAATTGTTTTCATCAAGTCCGTCAGCCGTCTTGTCGATTTCGATGCCGAACACCGACGTCGGCACCAGCGCCATTACCATGACTACAGTCAAAAGTATGGCGAAAATTCTTTTCTTCATTTTTGACCTCCTTAAATATGGTCATTTATTTTTTTGTGCGCTGAGCAGCCCGCCGATATGCCTTGAATTTCCCGTCCAAAAGGTATAGGTTTTGGGCAGCCCAACGCTTTCGTGAACACCCATATTATACCCCGTTATAAGCGTTTGTATGTTAATAAACTATTTCTTATCATAATATGATTTGTAAATTCGCAAGCTGCCCAAAACCTATAGGTTTTGGACAGCCCGTTTTTTTTCGCGAAAAAGCTAAGTATAGTTGGATTTTCGAGGGGTGCGAAAAGGTAAAAAAATCGGTGAGGCGCAAAAACGTCTCACCGATGCGTATAAAAAAATTTTCGCTTTTCTTCACCCCAGCATGTATTATTCCCCTTCCAAAAGTTTTTGAAGGTTCCAAGGGAACTTTTTTCAAAAAGCTCCCTTGGCGGGGTTCGGGGCGGAGCCCCAATCACTCCCCACTACAATATAATGCAAATCAAGCCGCCGGAGCCCTCGTTGATTATGCGTCCGAGCGTATCCGAGAGCTTCGCCCTCGCGTCGTCCGACATATGCTCCATTTTGGCGCGCAGCCCATCGCCCACAAGCTCATAAAGCGTCTTTCCGAACATATTCGACTCCCAAATCGAGCTGCTATCATCTTCAAACTCCCGCATGAGATAGCGCAGCATTTCCTCCGACTGCGCCTCCGTACCGACAATCGGGTTAATCTCCGTCTCAATATTCGCGCGTATCAAATGTATCGACGGCGCCGTCGCCTTCAGCCTGACGCCATACCCGCCCTGCTGACGCACAATCGCCGGCTCCGCCAGCGTCAGATCCTCAGCCTCAGGCATGACAATGCCGTATCCCTTGTCCCGCACCTCTGCTATTGCCTCGGCGAATTTGTCGTATTCGCGCTTCATTTGCGACAGCTCCGTGAGAAGCCGTATCAGCTCCTCCTCATCGCGTATGTCAAAGCCCGTCATGTTCCCTATTGTTTTATAATACACGGCATCCGGAATTTCCAGCGACACATAAGCGACCCCGCGACCGAGGTCGTTTTTTTCATGTCTGACGCCGCTCACATATTCGCAGTCGGACAAGGGCTCAAGCGCCCTCTCGCACTCGCCTATGCGCGTTATTCCCTCCGCCGCGCCCCTGACAGCGGACATTATGCTCCGCCTGAGCGGGTGGGACGCGTCAAGCGCGTGAAGCCAAGACGGCGTGTCGATATCAATTTCCTTTATCGGGAACTCGTAAAGCACAAGCTCCAATATATGCATAATGTCATTCGGCGTCATGGAAAGGCAGCTCACAAGCGCGACAGGCGCGGAATATTTAGCCTCAAGCTCCGCTGCGAGCGCTGCCGACGCTTAACTTTCAGGCTCCGACGAATTGAGTATTATCGAGAACGGTTTGCCCATACGCGAGAGCTCATCGGCGACACGCGCCTCCGCGTCAGCGTACGCGGAGCGGTCAAGCTCGCCGAAGCTCCCGTCCGTCGTAACAAGAATGCCTATAGTCGAATGCTCCGTTATCACGCGGCGCGTCCCCGCCTCCGCCGCCTCGGCAAAGGGCACGGGTTCGGCGTCCCACGGAGTTGAGACCATGCGCACCTCCCCGTCCTCAGTATTGCCGAGCGCGCCCGGAACAAGGTATCCCACGCAGTCAACCATTTTGACGCGAAGGTGCGTATTCCCCGCGACTGTTATCTCAACCGCGTCGTCGGGGATGAATTTCGGCTCAGTCGTCATTATCGTGCGACCTGCCGCGCTCTGCGGCATCTCGTCCCGTGTGCGTGTGCGGTCGTATTCGTTCTCTATTCCGGGCAAAACAAGCGCATTCATAAAGCGCTTTATGAATGTGCTCTTCCCCGTGCGCACGGGTCCGACAACCCCTATGTATATATCGCCTCCAGTGCGCTCCGCTATGTCCTTATATATTGCTGCTTCCGGCATTGTATCAACCTCCCGTGTATTTGACTTGCAACAGTATATGGGCACTTCGGCGGGATTATGCATGAGGAGCGGGGAGTGGGGAGTTATCGGGGCTCTGCCCCGAACCCTGCCAAGGGAACTTTTTTCAAAAAGTTCCCTTGGAACCTTCAAAAACTTTTAAAAGGGGGAATAAGACAGGCTGGGATGAGGTGTAGTGCGTGATTTGATAGGCGCTGGTGCTGCTTTTAAGTATTGCTTACTATAAAAATACAGTGAATAAATTAGCGAGTGAATGCAAACCGAAAAAATTTCTTCGAGTTTAAGCGTAAATATTTGAAAAAGGAGTTGACAGCGGAAATTCCATAGGATATAATTAGATTAACGAAAGGATCATGGAGGCAGACGTGATGAGAAAAATCCCCATGAATGTGCATGGTCACATTATAAAACCTTAAATAG
>JAJQHI010000155.1 GCA_021199825.1 Bacillota bacterium | reverse complement strand
AAAATATTAGGCGTGAGAAATACTTATTGAGTTTCGGGGGAGTCATGGCAATAGGATTTTTTGGCACCGATGTGTGCGGATACAAAAAGAGCGAGGTCAACGAATATATATCGAAGATGTCGGGTGAGATTGAACGGACAAAGCATGAAATAGAGCGCTCAAAGCGTGAATCGAAAAAGCAGAGGCATATGCTGGAGGAAAGAGCCGCTGCGGCGGAGCGCGCTCTCGCGGAATGTGAGGGGAAGCTGCGCGACGATGAGGAGCTTATAAATTCGCTGTCGGCTTATATTAAGAAAAGCGCTGCCGAATATGGTATTGATATTGATTTTCCGTCGGGCGGGGAGCGTTCTGCTGAGATTTGCGGGCTGATTGACGATGTTATGAGGTGCTTTTCCGAAAGGGAGATGAGCGTTCGTGCTGAGGCGGATGAGAAAATCCGCAAAGGCGAGGCGGCGGCTGATGAGTTTATCACTGATATGAAGTGTGCTGCGGACAAGCTTAAGGCGCAAATCGGCGGCGTGACGGACTTTTCGGGGAGAGCAGAGTAAATGTCGCTTGGAGGCAAAATACGTGAGCTTCGCGTCAGCCGCGGGATGACGCAAAAGGAGCTGGCTGGTGAGGAAATAACGCGGAATATGCTCTCGCTGATTGAAAATGGGTCGGCAACGCCGTCGCTTGGCACGCTTGTATATATCGCGGACAAGCTCGATGTTTCGCCAGCGTATTTTCTCGATGAGTCGGAGAAAACCCCGTCTGAGATTGAGAGCATGATCTGCTCGCTTTACAACGAGGGCGAATACGAGAAGTGCATTCGCGCGGGCTCATCGTTATCCGCAGCTGATGCGGGAAGTCTGCTCGCTAACTGCTATTTGAATCTGGCGGCTGAAAAGTACCTTTCGGGTGACATGAAGGGCGCTAAGGAGTCGCTGCTTTTTGCGAAGGAGGAGTCCGAGAGGTCGGGGGACATAACCGACAGCGTTTACAATATGACGCTGAGAATTATGGGGCTTCATGAGATTCGCGGAAAGGATGCCGTGGGCGAGAGGTCTGAGATGCTTCCAACGGAGCGCGCGATGGCGACTGATTTTTATATGTTTCTTTTGTCTTTAGCGGAGGGGGTCGGCGGGGAAACGTCGGAATACATTACGCTTTTCGGACTTCACATCTCGGCGCGCGGAATGATGGCAGCGGGGGATTACAGGGATGCCGCGAAGGCGCTCACCCTTGCCGCCGGAAGGATAAAGGATGACACTAAGCCCGCGCTTTCGTATATGATATATGACGACCTTGAAAAATGCTCCGCGAAGGTGGGGGATTACAAAATGGCTTACGAGACATCGGAAAAGAAGCGCAGGCTTGCTTCTCTGTGAAATATTGCCGGATGCTTTTGCTCTGGCTTTTAAATTTCGGGAAAAATGGGGCGAAAAAAGCTCTCGGACGCAAAAAAAGTTTTGAGAAATTTCGTTTACCCCCTTGAAAAAAACTCTGAATAAGCTATAATATTTATAGAAGTATATAATGGGGTCGGAAGGGGCTTGATTTTTTCGGCTTTGCACCTGCCCCGTTACCCTTTCGAAAATCGGAGGTTGATTTATGCAAAGAAAAAGTTTCGAGGCGGTGGCTGAGGCGCTTAAGCATATGCGCAATACGACAACCGCTGCGATTAAGGACTTTCTCTGTGAGACGGATACAAAGCATGAAAGCTCCGCGCTCGCAGGAAAGCGTCTTACCGCACGCGCCCGCATTTCGGCGCTCTTTGACAGCGGCACATTCGTTGAAACGGGTGCTTTGATTAAGCGCCGCGCTACCGAATTTGACGCCGAGGCTGTCGAGGAAGACGACTTTGAGGGCGTTATTACAGGCTACGGCTCAATCGGCGGCGAGCTTGTATTTGTGTTTGCCGAGGATTTTTCTCGTTCCAAGGGTGCTATGAGTGAGGCTCATGCGAAAAAAATCACGGCGGTTTATGATATGGCGGTCAAAAACGGCGCGCCTATTATCGGTATTTTTGACAGCGCCGGAGCTTTTGTGCTTGACGGCGTATCGGCTCTTTCGGGGTACGGTCATGTTATGTCCGCGGCATCGAAGGCTTCGGGTGTCATTCCGCAGATCGCGATTGTCGCGGGCGTCTGCGCCGGCGGCTCCTCCGCTATCGCGGCAATGGCTGATATAACCATCGTCTCAAAGGCTGACGGCAAGCTTTACGTTAAGGCGGGCGGCGACTCATACGAGACGGTGGCGATTGAGACTGAGGATGAAATCTCGGCAATTGAAAAGGCTAAAGAGATTTTGGCGCTTGTTCCTTCAAACAACTGTGAGGGAACTGTTCGCGTTGACGGAAACGCAAACACGAGCGTTGACGTTTCATTTATTCAGGGCGGCGGATATGAGGCTGCCGACGTTATCTCCGCGATTTCCGACGGCGGCAGGTACATAGAGCTTTATTCCTCGTATGCGCCTGAGACGGTGACCGCGATTTCCTTTATCGGCGGCATCGCCGTGGGAATTGTCGCGTCAAATCCCGCAAAGCATAACGGTATGCTTACGTCGGGTGCCGCTAAAAAGGTGTCCCGTATGATAAGCTTCTGTGACAGCTTTGGAATACCTGTTGTCACGCTTGTTGACGGTGAGGGAATATCGAACGAATCGACCCCCACGCCCTCAGACCTCGGAAGGCTCGCGTACGCGTATACATCCGCTGTATGCCCCAAGGTTACGGTTGTGACGGGTGAGGCTTACGGCACACAGTTTACCCTTATGGGAAGCAAGTCTGTCGGAGCTGATTTGGTTTACGCGCTTTCAAGCGCAAAGATTGCGTCGATGAAGGCTGACGCGGCTGTTGCGCTTTTATGGGATGACAAGTTTGCCGGAACGAGCGACCCCGCAGCTAAGCGCGCGGAGCTTGAGGCTGAGTGGAACGCTAATTTCGGCTCGGCTGTTGAAGCGGCGCTTCACGGTGAAATCGATGATGTTATTCCCGACACGGAGCTTCGCGCCCGCATAGCGTCCGCGCTTGAAATGCTCTCAATGAAGAATGCTGACGACCCCGGAAGACGTCATGTCAACCTTCCTATGTAATTCGGAAAGGAGCATTCATGTCAAATATAGGCACATTACTGCTTGATGCAAATGCCGACGGCATGCAGGAGCTGACTACTTTGTCCGAAAAGGCGTCGACTGCGCTTCAGGTTTTCCTGCTCGGTTTCGGAACCGTGTTTGTGGTGCTTATTATTCTTTTCATTGTCATCACTCTGATGGGAAAGATTTTCTATCACGGCGACAAGGGAAAGAGCACCAAGGAGAGTGCGGCTCCGGCCCCCGCAGTTCCGGTGGTCACCGAAGAGGTTACCGCTGTCCCGGAGGAGGCTGAGGTGACGGATGACGGCGAGCTGATTGCGGTCATAACGGCTGCGATTGCGGCATTTATGGCGGAGTCGGGCGAGGGAGAAGGTCTTTCATCGGGATTCCGTGTTGTATCATTTAAACGCGCGTCCACCGCGACACCGTGGAACAAAAATTTCAGGTAAGAGAGGATTTTAACCATGAAGAAATATAACGTAACCGTAAACGGCGTTACATATGAGGTCGAAGTAGAGGAGGCGGACGGCACCGCGACTGCTCCCGCGGCTGAGGCGGCACCTGCCCCGAAGGCGGCTCCCGCACCTAAGGCGGCTGCGCCCAAGGCAGCGGCGGCACCTGCAACTGCAACAGCAGTTGCAGCAGCACCTGCAGGTGCTGTAAAGGTAAACGCTCCTATGCCGGGAACCATTCTCAGCGTGAAGGTGAAGGCGGGACAGAGCGTGAAGAAGGGCGATGTTCTCTGCATCCTTGAGGCGATGAAGATGGAAAACGAAATTCTGGCGCCGCAGGACGGCACTGTTGCATCCGTCAATGCAGTTGAGGGCAAGTCTGTGTCCACGGGTGAGCTTCTTGTGTCCCTTTCATAAGCTTAATTTCGGAAAGGGAGACATTTAACCGTGGAATTCTTAAATAAATTTATTGAAACCACCGGTATAATGCAGCTCTTATACGACAGCGAAACGGGAGCGTTCAATACGGATTTTTATAAAACGCTCATAATGTACGTTATCGTCGGAGTGCTTATATATCTCGGTGTTGTTAAAAAATATGAGCCGCTGCTTCTCGTTCCGATAGCGTTCGGTATGCTTCTCGGAAACCTGCCCGGCGCTGACCTGATGCACACGGAATTTTTCCTGAGCACGGACTCTGACCACACCCTTGTTGAGATGGTCAAGGAGGTCATTAATGAGGGAGGGCTTGTCGATATTCTTTATCTCGGCGTAAAGCTCGGTATTTATCCGTCGCTGATATTTATCGGCGTCGGTGCTATGACGGACTTCTCACCGCTCATTTCAAATCCGATTTCGCTTCTCATGGGCGCTGCCGCACAGCTTGGTGTGTTTGTTGCGTTCGCGGGCGCCATATTCCTTGGGTTTACGCCTGCTGAGGCAGCTTCAATCGGAATTATCGGAGGAGCTGACGGTCCTACCGCAATTCTCGTTACGAAGACTCTCGCGCCGCAGCTTCTCGGAGCTATCGCGATTGCGGCATACAGCTACATGGCGCTCATTCCGTTTTTGCAGCCGCCTTTCATGAAGCTTCTCACGACTAAGAAGGAGCGCGCTATCAAAATGCAGACCCTTCGTCCCGTATCTCATACGGAAAAGGTCGTATTCCCGATAATCGTTACCCTTGTTGTAACCCTTATAGTTCCTTCGGCGGCACCGCTTATCGGATTCCTCATGCTTGGAAATCTTTTCTCAGCTACGGGAGTTACATCGCGTCTTTCGAATACGGCGCAGAACGAGCTTTGCAACATATGCACGATATTCCTCGGAGTTTCGGTTGGTGCTACGGCTACCGCCGAAAACTTCCTGACGCTTCAGACAATTGAGATTATCGTTCTCGGTCTTTGCGCATTCTGCATTTCGACCATCGGCGGACTTCTCTGCGGAAAGCTTCTTTGCTTCGTTACAAAGGGAAAAATCAATCCCCTTATCGGGTCCGCAGGTGTATCTGCCGTTCCTATGGCGGCGCGTGTTTCGCAGACTGTCGGACAGAAAGAGGATCCGTCGAATTTCCTTCTCATGCACGCTATGGGACCGAACGTTGCCGGAGTTATCGGGTCGGCTGTTGCCGCGGGAGTGCTTTTGTCGCTCTACGCCGCATAAGCGAGCTTTAATAATTGATTGAAGAAAGGATTTTGATAGATGGCAAAGGTTAAAATTACTGAAACCGTGCTGCGTGACTCGCATCAGTCGCTGATTGCGACGCGTATGACAACGGAGGAAATGCTGCCGATACTTTCGGAGCTTGATAAGGTCGGATATCATTCGCTTGAGGCTTGGGGCGGCGCGACTTTTGATTCGTGCCTGCGCTTCCTTGACGAGGACCCTTGGGACAGACTGCGCAAGATTCGCGCTGAGGTAAAGAACACAAAGCTTCAGATGCTCTTCCGCGGACAGAATATCCTGGGTTATCGTCACTACGCGGATGATGTGGTAGAATATTTCGTTCAGAAGTCGATTGCAAACGGAATTGATATTATTCGTATATTTGACGCGCTCAATGACCCGCGCAACCTCGAAACCGCCATTAAGGCGACGAAAAAGGAAGGCGGTCATGTTCAGGCGGCAATCAGCTATACAATAAGCCCCGTTCACAACAACGAGTACTTCGCTAATTATGCTAAGACGCTTGAGGATATGGGAGCTGACTCTATATGCATTAAGGATATGGCGGGACTTCTGCTTCCGTACAGCGCGTATGACCTTGTGAAGGCGATAAAGGAAAAGATTTCGATTCCAGTTCAGCTTCACACGCATTATACGACAGGTCTTGCTTCGATGACAATCCTCAAGGCTGTTGAGGCGGGCGTTGACATTGTTGACTGCGCTATTTCGCCTATGGCTATGGGAACATCTCAGGCTCCTACGGAGTCAATTGTCGCTACTCTTCAGGGAACCGAATATGACACCGGACTTGACCTTCAGCAGCTCGACAAGATAAACCGCTATTTCACGCCTATCCGCGAGAAATACATCAAGTCGGGGCTTCTTGACCCGAAGGTATTGAAGGTCAACATCAACACGCTTCTGTACCAGGTGCCGGGCGGAATGTACTCAAACCTCCTCTCGCAGCTTAAAAACGCGGGCAAGGAAGAGCTTCTCAGCGAGGTGCTTGAAGAGGTTCCGCGCGTAAGAGCTGACGCCGGCTATCTGCCGCTTGTTACGCCGACATCTCAGATTGTCGGAACGCAGGCTGTTATGAACGTTTTGACGGGTGAGAGATACAAGATGGTGACGAACGAATTCAAGGGCATTCTTAAGGGTGAGTACGGAAAAACGCCTGTTGATATTGACCCCGAATTCAGAAAGTCAATTCTCGGAACGTATGACCACATCGATTATCGTCCCGCGGATGATCTTGAGCCTGAGCTTGATAAGCTTCGCTCGGAAATCGCGCAGTACATTGAGCAGGATGAAGATGTGCTTTCTTACGCGCTCTTTGAGAAGGTGGCGCTCAAGTTCTTTGAATCGCGCAAGGCTAAAAAGTACGGTCTTGACGCTGAGGCTGAGGACAAGGAGCTCAAGGTTCATCCCGTGTAAATTAAATAATAATCGGCGCTTTGAGGGGATTACCTGAAAAGCGCCGATTTTATAAAGCCGTTAATTTGGAGCTGAAACACGTATGAATTATATTTATTAGGAAATCGGAGGATTAAACTATGAAGAAAATAGTACAAACTGCGGGGAGAGACTCGCTTGGTCAGTTCGCGCCCGAATTCGCGCATTACAATGATATGTAGACCGAGAAATTGATACAAGGGTATGAAAAATTAAAATGTGCGG
>JAJQHI010000067.1 GCA_021199825.1 Bacillota bacterium | reverse complement strand
GCCAAATCAAATATGTCGATTTTCCTTCGTCGATGTCATTTGAAGAGCCGTCACCCTCATGGTATACGCTGCTTTGCGAGGAACAGGGGCTGATGATACCTAATACGTGGGAAACACCACTTGGTGGCGTCGCCTTTGATGGAATGTTTGAAACCGCGGGGAGCTATATGCCGTGGTTTGGACAGGTAAAGGACGGGGACGGATATATTGCCATATGTGTGACACCGTATAACGGCAGATATAAGGCATCCCACCCGGCAGGCGGTCCCTTCACCCATGTTGGTGTACGCTTTGAGCCAAGCCTTGGATTGATGGATACTCGCCGAATTATGCGCTATACCTTTATGTCTGAATGCGATTATGTGAGGCTTTCAAAGGTTTACCGCAAATACGCCAAGGAGACGGGACTTTTTAAATCTCTTTGCGAAAAAGCAGCAAAAAATCCGAGTGTACATAAGCTTGTCGGCAGCTCCGTGGTTCATGTTGGGATAAAGAAAAATGTTGTCCCCGAATCAGGATTTTACGATAAGGAGCACCCCGAAAACAATTATGAGCTGACACCGTTTTCGGAGCGTGAGCGCGAGGTGAGGCTTCTGTCGGAGCTCGGGGTTGAAAAGCTTTATTTACACCTTGACGGCTGGGGACAGCCAGGCTACGACAACGAGCACCCCGATTATACCCCCGCGTGCCTTGAGGCAGGCGGCTGGGAAGGAATGAAATCGCTCGCCGACGCGCTTCATGAATGCGGCTATCTTTTTGGCATTCATGACCAGTACCGTGATTATTATGAGCGCGCGAGAACGTATGACCCAGACTATGCCTGCATGAACTCAGACGGCACAATACCGGGTCACAGCACATGGGCGGGCGGTCGTCAGAAATATCTCTGTGCTACACAGGCTCCCTACTATGTCAGACGCAATTTTGAAGAGATAAAGCGCCGCGGAGTAGAGCTTGACTGCGCGTATCTTGACGTTTTCACATGCAACGAGGGCGACGAATGTGCAAATCCCCGCCATAAAATGACGCGCCGCGAATGCCTTTCATACCGCAGTGAGTGCTTTGAATATCTGCTTTCAAACGGAATACTCACAAGCTCCGAGGAGGTTGCCGACTGGAGCATGAGAAGCCTTGTGTTCTGTCACTATGCGCCATATGACTTCATGATGCGCAAGGGCGGAGAGCCGAAGCGCGGAATACCCGTGCCGCTTTTCAGCCTTGTTTATCACGACTGCGTTATTGTTCCGTGGATCATGGATACGACGGAGACGGAAGACTATATGCTTTACGCGCTCATCAACAGAGGGATTCCGTATCTCTTAAGGGATGGCGCATATCCCGGAACAGACGGCGCGTTCGGAGAGGGCAACCGTGAAAGGCTGCAAAATGACATCAGACGCTGCCGCGTCATGTCAGAACTGCATGAGAAAATCGCTTTTGCCGAGATGATAAACCACGAGCTTCTCGATGAAAACGGAAAAGTGCAAAGGAGCACATTCGAGGGCGGCGTCACCGTTACAGCTGACCTTGCCCGCGGCACTTATGAAATCGATATTCCAAAATAAAAACCCGAAAGGATAAACTATGGAAACGCAAAACGAAATAAACCGCATAGCCGGCAGCTTTTTGACGGGTGAGGATATACTCTCATCGGAGCCGTACGGCAGCGGTCACATCAATGATACCTATAGGATTGTCGCCGGCAGCGGCGAATATATCCTTCAGCGCATAAATACAAATGTATTTAAGGACCCCGACGCGCTTTCCGCAAATATAAACGCCGTTACCGAATGGATTTACCACAAGGTAATTTTGGAGGGCGGTGACACTGAACGGGAAACCCTGAGAATGCTTCCGACGACAGACGGAAGGCTTTACTACATGGATGAGACGGGCAGCTGCTGGCGTATGAGAACTTTTGTGAAGGGAACCAAAAGCGTTGATACGGTCAGCGACCCTAATATGTTCCGCGAAATAGGCAGAGCCTTCGGCACCTTCCAAAGGCAGCTTTCGGATTTCCCCGTAGATACGCTTTATGAGACAATACCTCATTTCCATGATACCGATATGAGGTTTGAGGCTCTCGTATCCGCCGTTAAAAGCGACCCGTTCGGGCGCGCGCAAAGTGTAAAGCGTGAAGCAGAGTCGCTTTTGTCACGCGAAAGCTTTGCTCATACACTTTTGAACCTCACAAAGGACGGAACACTTCCGCTTCGCGTCACGCACAACGACACAAAAATAAATAACGTGCTGCTTGATGAGGACACAAATCGCGCTGTCTGCGTCATTGACCTTGATACTGTGATGCCGGGACTGTCGGTTAATGATTTTGGTGATTCGATTCGTTCGGGCGCGAATACCGGCGCCGAGGACGAGCACGACACAAGCCGTGTTTCGTGCAGTCTTGAGCTTTACCGCGCATATGCCGAGGGATTCCTTGCCGGAACCAATGGCGAGCTCACAAACGCGGAAATCGAAAATCTTCATGTTGGCGCTATGATGATGACATATGAATGCGCGCTTCGGTTCCTCACAGACTATCTTTTGGGCGACGTTTATTTCAAAACCTCATATGAGGGGCAAAATCTCTCCCGCTGCCGCTCGCAGCTCGCGCTTCTTACTGATATGGAGAAGAAATCAGACCAAATGCTCAAAATCGCACGCGATTTTGCATAAAGCGTGTAACATTTGCGCGGAAAATGCTATGGTGCGGCAGTCTTGACGTAATCAATAACTGAGTCCACATGGCGCTCGCACATAATGACAGTCATCCCCGCCGATGTCTTTTTGCACATGACATCGGCGGGATTTTTTTTGCACCTGACTGAAAAAAACAAAAAATATTCTCCGAACCCTATTGCATTCTCACGCCGTATGTGCTAAAATTGATAATCAAAATCAAATTCGAGGTCAAAAGATGAAGTACACAACAAAACCGCGGCGGATGCTCTACGATTTTTTCAAGTCGCACAGCGATTCATGCTATACCGCCGACGAGCTTGAAGAGCAAATGGGTGAGACGATGGGCAAGGCTACACTTTACAGAACACTCTCCGCCTTTGCCGACGAGGGGATGATAATCAAATATTATACCGGTGAGGGAAAGCCCGCGTCATACAGATTCAAGGTTTCGGATTCGTGTGATTTTCATTTTCACCTCCGCTGCCTTGTCTGCGGAAAGCTTTACCACGTAGACTGCGAGGTAATGGACGACATGGTTGACCATATTCGCCGCGAGCACGGATTTTCGGTTGATATTGTCCATACGACAATGTATGGTGTGTGCCGCGAATGCGAGGCTGGAGGTCAGCATGAATAAAAAACGTGCTTTTGCTTTTATCGCTCTGCTTTGCGCGTTTGTTTTTCTCATTTCATCGTGCGATGACGCTCAAAACAAAACTGAGGATGTCGATGACGGGCTCACTATAGTGGCGACTATTTTCCCGCAGTACGACTTTGCAAGGGCTATAGTCGGAGATTTGGGAACCGTTACAATGATGATGTCGCCCGAATCGGAAAGCCACACATATGAGCCCTCTCTGCGCGATATCGCGGACGTGGGAGGGGCGGATATTTTCATATATACGGGAAGCGGAATTGACACTTGGGCTGAGGATATAGCCGCACTTTTCGGAGATGAAGTAATATCCGTATCCACGGCGGACGCGGTGACACTCATTATGGATGACGACGGGGACGAATATGACGAGCATATATGGACCTCTCCCAAAAACGCGAAGAGCATTTTAAGCCTTATCCTTGAGGCAATAGTAAAGGCTGACCCCGACAACGCGGAAACATACAGGCAAAGGGCTGCCGAATATGAGGAGCAGCTCGACGTGCTTGATGAGGAGCTTCAAGCCGTTTCTGGGGCGCTTTCTGACAAAACCGTTGTAATCGCAGACAGGTTTCCGTTCAAATATCTTTTTGACGAATACGAAATCAATTATATAGCAGCGCTTGACGGATGCTCTTCAGACAGTGAGCCGTCCCCGTCTGTAATTGCAGAAATGATTACAACCGTGTCAGACGGAAATATTCCGTATGTTTATATTGTTGAGTTTTCCGAGGGCAAAACAGCCTCTCTCATTTCAGAGGCGACAGGGTGCGATGTCATGACGCTTCATTCGTGCCATAACGTGTCGAATGAGGACTTTGACGCCGGGGTAACATACATCGATATAATGCGACAAAACGTCGAAAACCTGAGACTTTTGGCTGACGGCTGAGCACCGGTGAAATAAAGAAGGAGAAATATATATGCCGCTTATAAAATGCGAAAACGCCGCATTTGGATATGAAAATACAATTGCCGCCGAGAATATAAATTTTGAGGTGAACCGCGGAGATTACCTTTATATTATAGGTGAGAACGGTTCGGGGAAGTCCACTCTGATAAAAGGGCTTCTCGGACTTATAAAACCCAAAATGGGACGCATCACATACGGTGACGGACTGAAAAAGAACGGAATTGGGTATTTGCCTCAGCAGACAGATGCGAAAACCGATTTCCCGGCGAGTGTATACGAGGTCATAATATCGGGCTGCGCAGGAAGGGGAGGGCTTTCGCCGTTTTATTCGCGTGACGACAAGGAGCGTGCCTGTGATGCTATGCGAAAGCTCAATATTCATGATCTTCAAAACCGTTCGTTTCGTGAGCTTTCGGGCGGACAGCGCCAAAGAGTGCTCTTGGCAAGGGCACTGTGCGCGACGGATTCGCTTATTTTGCTTGACGAACCCGCCTCAGGTCTTGACCCTTTAGTCACGCAGGAAATGTACCGCATAACAGAGGAACTGAACCGGCGGGATGGGGTGACCATAATTATGGTGTCCCATGACCTTACCGCTGCCGCAAAGGAGGCGACGCATATTCTTCACATGAAAAAATCACCGCTTTTTTATGGAACGCGGGATGAATATCTTAAATCTGATTTGTGGTCAGGACTTTCTGGAGGTGATAACATTGGAGATGTTTGAAATGCTTTAGTCCCCTGTGATACTGAAAATATTTTTTCGCGCGGCTGCGGTCGGAGTCGCCGTGTCAATATGCGCGTCGGTTTTGGGCGTTACAATGGTTCTGCGCCGCATGTCCATGATAGGCGACGGTCTCGCTCACGCGGGCTTCGGCGCTTTAGCGGTGGCAACTCTTCTCGACGCGACAGGCGACTACAAGATGGAAATCTCTATTCCAATAGTAATGGCAGCGTCTCTGCTTCTCATGTATATATCCGAGCGTGGAGTAGGAGGGGATGCAGCAATTGCCGTTGTCTCAACGGGAATGATGACTTTAGGTGTTTTGATTTTCAGCTTTACGACAGGATACACAGCCGATATGTGCTCAAGCCTTTTTGGTTCTGCGTCGATTTTGACCGTCACAAATGGGGAGCTTGTCCTTTCGCTTGTTCTTGCAGCTGTTGTGATTATCATATTTATGCTGTTTTATCACAAAATATTTGCCGTTACCTTCGATGAAAGCTTTGCCGCCGCCACAGGGATACACACCGCCTTATATAAGGTGATACTATCCCTTCTCATATCCGTAACGGTAGTAGTTGGCATGAATCTTATTGGCTCGGTCATGATATCAGCCCTCATTGTTTTTCCTGCGCTTACGGCAATGAAGGTATCCAAAAGTTTCGGTCATGTTATAGCGTTTGCCACCGTTATGTCGGTCCTTTGCTTTGTCGTCGGATTTGTTGTATCCGCAGAGCTGTCGCTTCCCGTGGGCGCGTCCGTTGTTGCCGTGGATATTATCGTATATGCAGCGACAGCAGCCCTCACCGCCGTAAAAAACTCGCGTGAGCTTCACAGAGCCCGCGATTTGAATGAATCACATTCATGAACGCATTTGAAAAGCGCCCCTTGGCTCTTGGCGCGGCAGTATTTCTGCTGACGTCGGCGCTCCTCTTTTCGTGCTCTGCGAACCTGAAGCTGTCGATTGCCGTATCATGCGCAGCCGTCGCCGCCGTGCTTTTAATCATGTCAGGGATTAAGTCAGGCGGGTTATATGAAACTCTTCGCCCAATAAAGGGCGCGCTTTTGCTTTGCCTTTGCGCCGTAATGCTCTCATCCCTCATATCTCTTTTCTGTGTGAGCCGCGAATATGATGAAGTGTCCGTCTACATCGGAAACGAGTGCTTTGTACGCGGATACGTTACCGATACCGTCTATGAAAGCTCATACGGTGGATACTATAAAGTGCAGCTCACCGAAATTGACGGAAGTGAGGTGTCGTTTGGTGCGCTTCTTGACCTCGGCTTTTCCGCGGGACTTGAGGCGGGCGATATTTTCTCGGCGGAGGTCTCCTTTGATGAGCTTGACGACGACGGATATTTTGAGGAAAAATCATATTATTCCAAGGACGGCATTATTGCCTCGCTTTTATGTGAGGATGACGCCGTTTTTTCCGTTGTCGGCACAAAAGAGGGAATAACATATCAAATGATAGCCCTTCGCTCAAAAATTTCGGCAATACTTGAGGTAATGACAGAACGTGCTGGAGAGAGTGAGGGAGCGTACGGTATACCGGAGGCGCTTTTGGTAGGTGACAGATCAAATCTTGACGATACCGTATACCGCGACTTTAAGTATATAGGTGCTTCGCATCTACTCGCCATAAGCGGACTGCATTTTTCGGTGCTTATTGGCGGATTTGAAGCGATATTAAAGCGAATGGGAGCAGGCAGGCGCGTACGAGCGCTCCTCATAATTGCCGCATCAATCTTTTATATGGCGTTTTCGGGCTTTTCATCCTCTGTGCTCCGTGCTGGAATAATGATGATAATCTACAGCCTTTCATATTTTTCAAGGCGGGAGCCTGACAGGATAACATCACTTTTTGTGTCCGGAGCTTTAATTGTAGCCGCTTCTCCCTACAGCGCTGCCGACACGGTTCTATTGCTTTCAGTCACCGCAATG
>JAJQHI010000169.1 GCA_021199825.1 Bacillota bacterium | reverse complement strand
ATACCTATCTCATGCCCTTCGCTTGACTCGCGCACAATTATGCTCTCATATTTTCTCGCCTGTGTGCCGACAACATAGAATGTCGCCCTCACCCCGTACCTTTCAAGTATGTCAAGAAGCCTGTCCGTATAAGCGCCCGGTCCGTCGTCAAACGTAAGCGCTATCATGGGAAGGGTCGGGTCAATGTCCTCAGGATTCGTAAGCTCCACCTCCGACGGCGCGCTCGTTTCCTTCGGCGCCTCCGTCTCCGTCACCTGAGGGGTCGGCTCCGTCGTTTCGGGCTCAGAGCTTTCAGCGGGAGCGGTCGTATTCTCAGCTGTTATGACCTCAGCCGTGGTAACCTTCTCGGTCTCGGTTTCGGTCGCCGCCGATTCAGTATCATTGGGAGCACTTGTCATAGATTCGCTCTCGTCAGAGCTGCCCTCCGATGTTAGGACTGATGTCGATATGCTCGATATCGCGTCCCCCGTTCCCGTCGCGATAAGATCCGTCGTACCGTCCGTATCAATCGATTCCCCGCCGTGTGTCAAGAGATTCATAATCACAACCATACTCACAGCCAATATGCATATAGCTGCAATCAAAACAACCTGTCCCACTTTATTTGTCATTTATAACGCACATCCCTTCTTTATACGTCCTAAGCTTCAATCCTTAATTTAAGGTTCGCGCACTTCCGTCCCACAAATGAGGTATCTTTTCACCCAAAATCAGCGTCAAAGTGGAGCGAAGCGCCCACAAAAGTCATGTTTGAAGTCACCTTTTTTTATTTTTCTCTCCGTGACACAAAAAGCTCGTCCGCAAACTGCCGCAACAAAAATGACAAACTTTGTTTTTCAATTTCCCGTGCCAGGAATTATATTATACCACAACTCACTCTTCAGTGCAAACGCCGTCGAGAAAACTGCAGCTCACGCAAAAAAGCGAGAAATCACGAGAAAAATCGAGAAAAATCGAGATTTAATGAGCCGTTCGAAAAATCTAGACAACAAAATCATCGTTTCATACTATTTTTTTGTGAGTTTTTTCAATGTAAAAGTATCTTAAGCAATTCTTAAACATTTTCGACCTTTCATCTTAATATTTTTTTGTGTACAATACTTCAGGAGGACAAAAACGCCTGCCCCACGTTATCAGCGAAAAAACTTAATTTTTTCTAAAACACACTTGACAAAGCTGCATTAACGTGATATACTGTTTCTGTCCTAATTAAATTAATGCACAAAAGGGGTTATGCTATGCAAGCTTTCTTTACACTAAATATGATAATTTCGGTTCTTTTCGTCGTGATGTACTTTTATCAGTATATCTACATTATCGTCGGAGCATTCGGGAAACAAAAGCGGTTTCCCGAAGGAAAAAGGAACCGCTTCGCCGTCTTAATCGCGGCGCGCAATGAGGAGGGCGTCGTCGGTCACCTGATTAACTCGATAAAAAATCAGGACTATCCCGGTGACCTCATCGACATATACGTCGTCGCCGATAACTGCACGGACAAAACATCTCTTGTTTCACGGAGGCACGGCGCGCTTGTCTATGAGCGCCGCAGCACAGAGCGTGTCGGCAAGGGATATGCGCTTGACTTTCTCATGCAAAAAATATTCGACACCCGCGGGCGCGAATATTACGATGGATATTTCGTTTTTGACGCCGACAATCTCCTTGACAAATCATATATTTCCGAGATGAACCGCGTATTCTCCGCGGGCTACGACATAGTGACCAGCTACCGCAGCTCAAAAAATTATTCGTCCAACTGGATTTCATCGGGGTATGGGCTTTGGTTCATACGCGAGGCTGTCAGCCTCAACGCTGCGAGAATGAAACTCGGCACAAGCTGCGCCGTTTCGGGCACAGGCTTCATGTTCGGCAAAAAGACAGCCCTTCGAAACGGCGGCTGGCACTTCTACCTTCTCACCGAAGACATAGAGTTTACGGTCGATTCAATTCTTAACGACGACAAAATAGGCTACTGCGAGCGCGCCGTATTTTACGACGAGCAGCCCGAAACCTTCGTTCAGTCGTGGAATCAGCGTATGCGCTGGGCGCGCGGGTTTCTTCAGGTCTTCAGAAAATACGGGGTGCGCCTCTCCTCCGGAATATTCAAAAAAAGAAGCTTTGCCTGCTTTGACATGGTGATGAACATCATGCCGGCGCTCACCCTCTCTGTCTCCGCCTGCATTGTCAACTCCATATCAATTCTCACGTCATTTTTCGTCGGCGCGATTACAACCTCCGACGCGATAACCTCCCTCACTCAGATGATTACAAACGCATACCTTTTCCTCTTCGTGATAGGAATAATCGCGGCGATAGTCGGGCGCGAGCGCATAATCTGCCCGCTTCACAAGCGCATACTATATCAGTTTACCTTTCCCCTTTTCATGTTCACATACGTGCCAATTGCGATAGCTTCCCTCTTTGTCAAGTGTGGGTGGACACCCATACGCCACACGGATTCGGTTTCGATTGAGGACATGAAAAGACATGCCGTGACCTAATCAAAGTCACGGCACTTTTTTATTTCGATGTCGGATTTTCGTGAATCATAATGTGCTTTACGTCAGGATACGTCTTTTCAACGAGAGCGTGTACATTTTCCGCTATCTCGTGCGCTTCCCTGAGCGGCAGCGAGCCGTCAACCGATATTTCGCAGTCGATATATACCATGCTCCCGAACATCCTCGTCTTGAGCATATCAACGCCTGCTACCCCGTCACAGCTCATAATCAAATCCCTGACGCCCGCCTCATATTCATCGCCGCACGGCTCGTCAAGCATTCTTCGCACCGCGTCCCGCAGAATATCGACCGACACCTTTATAATCATCAGCGATATTATAACGCTCGCGGCGGACTCAAGCACAGGATATCCGAGCCTCGCCCCCGCGATTCCCAAAAGCGCCCCAATTGACGAAAGCGCATCAGAGCGGTGGTGCCACGCGTCAGCGGCAAACGCCGACGACCTGATTTTTTTGGCGGCGCGTATCGTGTAGTGATACATCGCCTCCTTCACGGCGACGGAGACTAAGGCGGCGGCGAGCGCCAACAGCCCCGGCGGCGAGGTGACATCGTAATCGTTCTCAATTATCTCATATACGCCTCCGGCGCCGACAAAAAGCCCCGTTATAAGAAGCATCAGCCCCAGCAAAAGCGAGGCGACGCATTCCATCCGTTCATGCCCGTATGGGTGCCTGATATCAGCCTTTTTCCTTGACGCCACAGCACCTATATATGCGACAACCGTAGTCATAACGTCGGACGCCGAATGTATCGCGTCGGAGACCATGGCGCTTGAACCGGCGATTATTCCCGACGCCAGCTTAAAGACGAAAAGCGCCGCGTTCGCCGCGATTGTGTTTCTTGATATTTCAGCGGCTCCCGCCTCATATTCACGCGCGGCAGCCAATTCCCGTGCGGCAGCCGGCTCACGTGCGTCAGACGCGTTCCCGTTCCCGTTTTGTTTCATAGAAAAAACACCTCCGTTTATCAGTGGATGTCTGTCCCACAGATGGCGGATGGTGATAATACCATTTTTCATCTGCTGTCGGATTTCCGACCCGGAAGGCGCGAAAGCCAAAAAAGCTCCCGCCGCCTCCTGTTCAGCGGCTGGCAGCCGTCTTTATCCCTTTTCAGTATATGCTGAATACAGAATATTGATATTGAAAACCTTCAATATCAGGTCAGCAAAATGACCGTGCCACATGGCGCGGTCATTTTTCATCTCGCGATAGTGCTTCGCTTAAGCCTCGAATGACTTTCTCATTCTCTCATAGCAGTCCTTGCATATGAGCTTGCCGCCGAAAGAAACTGTGTTGTCAACGTCACCACAGAACATGCAGCCCGGCTCGTACTTCTTAAGTACGATTTTGTCGTCGTCGAGATAGATTTCTACCGGATCCTTTGCCTTAAGACCCATGATGTGACGAGTCTCAACGGGCAGAACGATTCTTCCGAGCTGGTCAAGCTCTCTGACAATTCCAATAGCCTTCATGATAGCATCCTCCTTGCTGAAATTTTTGTCTGACATTACGTTCGGCAAAGAACTAATTATCAACGTCACCTATTATAACACACATATCGACCGTTGTCAACACCATAATATATTTATTTACAGGAATCAACGAAAAATTTTTTCATCGTCACCTGTCCCTCGCCTCTCATCACTCATATTTTTTATTATTTGCAGCATAAACACAAAGCGCCTTTTCTGCCGGAGAAAATCTTGAACACTAAAATTTTTGAAAAAATATTTTCCCGCCGCCACAGTGTGACAAAAAGCGCGTATTTTAAAGCGTATAATCGTATCAAACAAAATAAAGCGAGGTGGAAAAATGAGGAGCAATAAAGCTGAGGTAATAACTGTACTCGACGGTCACACCATGATGATTTCACTTTACGGTGATATTGACCATCACAGCGCCAAGCGCATACGCGGAGAGATTGACTCATCCCTATACATAAACAGACCAAAGCGTGCCGTCATGAATATGGCAAGCGTCGAGTTCATGGACAGCGCGGGACTGGGGCTTATCATAGGGCGGCTTGCCGTCGCGGAGAAAATCAAATGCAAGCTCACAATACTCTCCCCGTCCCCGCAGGTGATGAAAATACTCGATTTGGCTGGCGCGGGTCGTCTTGTGGAAATACAAAGGGCGGATGATGATGTGCCAGCCGAATCAAAATCCAAAGCCAAAGCGGAAAAATAAACTGAAAGGATGTATCTATAATGGACAGTCAGGTCGCAATCAAAGAAAGAAGGAAATCGGGCAGACCGCCCGAAAACGCCAAAAACGAGCTTCGTATGGAGCTGCCCTCCCTCTCCGTCAATGAGGGTATCGCGCGGTCGCTCGTCTCTGTGTTTGTCTCACAGCTCGACCCCACATATGAGGAGCTTTCAGACCTCAAATGCGCCGTATCGGAGGCTGTGACAAACTCAATCGTTCACGGATACAAAAACACCGTCGGGACAATATACATAACGCTGAAAATCCTAAAGGAAAGGACGGTTAAAATCGAGGTGCGCGACAAGGGCTGCGGAATTGAAAATATCCGCGCCGCAATGCAGCCGCTTTTCACGACAGACCCGGACGGTGAGCGAAGCGGAATGGGCTTCACCGTAATGGAAAGCTTCACCGACAAGGTAACGGTCGTCAGCCGTTTGGGAAACGGCACAAAGGTTACAATGATAAAAACCATTGAGGGCGCGCAGCGATTAAAATAGTATGACGGGAACGTGGGATAAAAATATTGAGCTGATAAAGCGCTGCCATAACGGGGACACGTCCGCTGAGGAGGAGCTTGTCGCCGCGAATGCGGGGCTTGTGCGCAGCATTGCCGAAAGATTTTTGGGCAGGGGTGCAGAACTCGATGACCTTATCCAGCTCGGCATGATAGGCATGGTGCGCGCAATACGCACATTCGACACGGAGCGCGGATGCGCCTTTTCAACATATGCGGTCCCGCTCATAATGGGAGAAATCAGGCGCTTTCTGCGCGACGACGGCATAATAAAGGTCTCACGCGAGAAAAAGCGTCTCGGCTCGCGGCTTTTGTCGGAGCGCGAGAGAATACTCTCCGAAACGGGGGACGAGCCGGCGCTTTCCGCCCTCGCTGATATATGCGGAGTTGATATATGCGAGGCGGCGGAGGCGCTCTCATGCGTCTCACCCGTGATGTCAATATCCGAGCCGATATATGAGGACTCCGATATGACGCTTTCCGACACAATCCCGACAGACGAGGGGACGGAGGACGAAACGGAGCGAATCGCGCTTTATGAGGTTACCTCGTCCATGCCGCCCGTCTGGCGAAAAATTGTGTCGCTCAGGTATTATCATGATATGTCGCAGGAGGCGACAGCCCGCGTGCTTGGACTGACACAGGTCAAAATTTCACGCAAGGAAAAGAAAATCTTCGAGTATATGCGGGAAAAGCTCAGCTGAACTGAGAATTATAAAGGGAGGCGTAAAAGCCGCCTGACGCCAAAAGCTCATCATGAGTCCCCGACTCCTCGATAACTCCGTCATGCACGACTAAAATCACGTCCGCGTTCTGAACAGTTGAGAGCCTGTGCGCTATAATGAAGCAGGTCTTGCCCTCCATCAGCTTTTTCATAGCGTCCTGAATCTGGCGCTCCGTGCGCGAATCGACATTTGAGGTCGCCTCATCGAGAATTAGCACAACACATTCGGGAAGCATTGCGCGCGCAATAGTGAAAAGCTGCTTTTGCCCCTTTGAAAGGTTTATCCCATCCTCCGTGATTACGGTGTCATACCCGTCGGGAAGCCCCTCAATGAAGCCGTCAATCATCGCAGCCTTCGCAGCCCGCTCGACCTCCTCACGCGTCGCGCCCTCCTTTCCGTACGCTATATTCTCGGCGACAGTCCCGCCGAAAAGCCACGTATCCTGAAGCACCATCGTGTAGGCGGAGCGCAGACTGCCGCGTGTCACATTCCTGACATCGTGACCGTCAAAGGAAATCTCACCGCTGTCAATATCGTAAAATCTCAAAAGCAGATTGATAATCGTAGTCTTGCCGCTGCCCGTAGGACCGACAATCGCGACGTTCTTTCCCCGCAGCGCCTCAAATGAGATGCCGTGAAGGATTTCATGCCCCTCGTCATACGAAAACCTTACATTCTTTGCCGAAACGTTCCCGTCGGGCGACGATAAAACATGCGCGCTATCGGCATCGGGTGTCTCAGGCTCTTCGTCTATAATGCGGAATACTCTTTCCGCGGCGGACGCCGCCGACTGAAGCTCGCTTATGATGTTCGCCATCTCGTTTATAGGACCCGAAAATTTGCGCGAATACATAATGAAGGTCGATATATTTCCAAGGGAGATATTCCCCATGATATAAAGAATCGAGCCAAACGCGCTGATAAACGAAAGCGAGAGGTTATTGATGAAGTTGACAGTCGGTCCTATAA
>JAJQHI010000180.1 GCA_021199825.1 Bacillota bacterium | reverse complement strand
GCTATACTTTATACGTCACGCTGATCCTGATTACAGCATTGATTCTCTGACGCCGAAGGGCTGGCATGAGGCGGAGCTTTTAGCTCCTAGAATAGCCACACTCGGCAGCATACGCGATATATACTGCTCACCCTTGGGGCGCGCGCAAAACACGGCTCGCGTCTGTGTTGAACCGCTTGGCAGAACCGTTATTACAAAACCGTGGATGCTTGAATTTCCCGCGGTAGTGCGGATGCCTGAGGGTTACTACCGCATGCCGTGGGATTTCCTCCCGTCATGGTGGACGGAGCAGGAGGATTTATATGACAAGGATAATTGGTATAAGGGACCCACAATGAGCAGAGGCGGAAATGTTGAGGAATGGACACAGCGTGTCTATAGTGGCATTGATGAGATTTTAGAGGGGTACGGATATACTCGCTGCGGCAACTTCTATCACACCGATGGCGGAAACGGAGATACAATACTCTTCTTCTGTCATCTTGGTGTGATGTTTGTAATGCTTTCGCATTTGCTTTCAGTGTCAGCACCTGTACTCTGGCAAAATTTCTTTGTCGCTCCATCTTCCGTTACGCTTGTCTCTACAGAGGAGGTTGTAAAAGGAGACGTCGCCTTTCGCATGAAGTATTTTGGCGACATATCACATCTTTATGCCGCAGGCGAGAAGCCCTCAGATTCGGGATTTTTCACCGAATGGCGCAAATAAAATCTCATTTTTGCTCCAAATAATCGAAAACTGGTGATGATTGCTTGACATACGTGAATTACGGTGATAAAATACATACAGCGTCAATATGAAATTGCCGCTCAATCTTACTTATAAAAAGGAAGTGTCTTTCTTGAATTTCGTTTTTATTTCTCCGAATTTTCCTCGAACATATTGGAATTTTTGCGACAGGCTTAAAAATAACGGTGCCAATGTTCTCGGAGTAGGCGACTGCCCTTATGATGAGCTTGACGAAAATTTAAAGCGATCCCTCTCCGAGTATTATAAGGTATCAAGCCTTGAGAATTACGATGAGGTGTTTCGAGCGGTTGCGTTCTTTTCGTTTAAATACGGAAAAATTGACTGGGTGGAATCCAACAACGAGTATTGGCTTGAACAGGACGCAAGACTTCGCACTGATTTTAATATTACAACCGGAAATAAATCGGACGATATAGGAAAATTCAAAAGCAAGAGCGCCATGAAGGCTTTTTACCGCGAGGCAGGAGTTCCAAGCGCGCGAAATCATAGGATTGAAGGCAGAGAAGACGCGCTTTTATTTGCGCATGAGGTTTCATATCCCGTTATTGTCAAGCCTGATGTCGGGGTCGGTGCCGCAGATACATATAAGCTTTCCTCAGATGAAGACCTTGACTGGTTTTTCTCCGTAAAGCCTCCCGTCAAGTATGTGATAGAGGACTTTATTGAAGGCGATATTTATTCATATGATGCAATCACAAACGAAAAGTGCGAGCCGCTTTTTGAGTCGTCGACTGTGTTCCCTCCGTCTATAGCCGACATTGTAAATAACGGATATGATCTCTCATATTACGTGACGGACAAGGTCCCCAAAAAGCTGAGAGAGCTCGGACGCGCCACATTGAAATCATTCGGTGTCAGGAGCAGATTTGTTCATTTTGAATTTTTCAGGCTTACGAAACCGCACAAAGGTCTTGGTGACACAGGGGATTTTGTTGGGCTGGAGGTCAATATGCGCCCTGCCGGCGGATACACTCCCGATATGATGAATTTTGCGCATTCAACGGATGTATACGCGATTTGGGCTGACTCTGTTGCTTATGGTGAGAGACGAACCGAAGCGGCAGAGGATGACTGCTTCTGCGTTTACTCAAGCCGCCGGGACGGCATTCGATATGTTCACAGTCACGAGGATGTGATTGACAGGTACGGTGAGCATATTGTGATGTGCGAGCGTATGCCTGATGCACTTTCCGATGCTATGGGCAACCAAATGTATACCGCTAAATGCAGAACGCTTGATGAAACGAAGGAATTTATTCGTTTCGTATCCGAGCGGGCGGATGGTGTATGAAAAGAGAGCTTTCTCCTTTAACGAAGATAGAAAACAGCATTTGGCGCGACTACCGTGAAAGCCTGTGGAATCCTTTCACAAACGCCCTGAAAAGCTATGATTTGATTTCCGAAGGCGACAGGATTGCCGTATGCGTTTCCGGCGGGAAGGACTCAATGCTCATGGCAAAGCTGATGGATCTGCTGCACAGGCACAGCAAATTTCCGTTTGAGGTTGTTTACCTTGTTATGGACCCCGGATACAGGAATGAGGAAATAACAAGGATAAGCGACAATGCAAAGAGGCTTGGGCTCGATATAACGATATTCAAAACAAACGTCTTTTCGGATGCGGTACATGCAAATGAAAAGTCACCATGCTACATGTGCGCCCGCATGAGGCGGGGATATCTATACAGTGAAGCATCATATCTCGGTTGCAACAAAATCGCTCTGGGGCATCACTATGACGATGTAATTGAAACCACGCTTATGGGGATGCTTTACGGTTCAAAGCTTGAGGCTATGCCCCCGAAGCTTTGCAGTACAAATCACCCCGGAATGCAGCTGATAAGACCGCTTTATCTTGTAAAGGAAGAGAATATTATAAGCTGGGCGGACTTCAACGGACTTGAATTTATAACCGGTGCGTGTTCTGTCACTAAAAGTGGTGAAGGGTGCGGCGGCTCGATGCGTCAAAAGACGAAGGAACTCATTGGTACCCTGTCACATGACAATCCCGCCGTGAAATCAAGCATTTTTAATAGCATTCATAACGTCGAACTTGACACAATGGTGGGATACAAAAAGCTTGGCGTAAGATATTCATTTGAGGATGTCTTCGCTGAAAGAAAATCTTATAGGGAAAAGGATTTGCCGGAAACTTAATACCCCTGCGGGACTCTTCATTTTTAGTGAAGCGTTCCGCTTTATTTATTATCTCCCCGTTCCTTTACCGCAGTTTTACTTATTTCTGATTTCAAACTTTACGGGAGCGGAATATAATCAAGCCCGTAAAGAAATGCTGATGTGACGCTAACGCCTACAAAATATTTTTCTAATGGGCGAAGAAAATAATATTCGCGCTACGGCAGAATAATATATTATAAAGAAACAGTCACTACGGCGGCGGAGGTAATATATGAATGTTGGAATTGTGGATTTGGGCTCGAACACGGTGCGTTTGTCCGTATATCGTGTGAACGATGATAAAGTTAAGCTGCTTCTGCATCGCAAGGTCACCGCGGGAATTGCGAGCTATACTTCAAAGAAAAAGCTCTCCGATGAGGGAATAGGCTTGATTTGTGAAATACTCACTGAATTTCACGAGCTTTTATCAAATCTTGAAATACCGTCAATGCATATTTTTGCGACGGCATCGCTCAGAAATATTATAAACAGGGACGAGGCGCTTTCGGAGATAATAAAAAAGACAGGCTTGAAAATAGACGTTATATCGGGCGAAGAGGAGGCAATGCTTTCGTTTTACGGTGCACTCCCTGATATAAGCTTTTCGTCAGGTCTTATGATAGACATGGGAGGTGGATCAACCGAGCTTTTGCATTTTGACAATAAAAAAATCCTCACCTCGTGCAGTCTGCCCGTAGGCTCCCTGGATCTATTTAACCGTCACGTTTCGGGGCTTTTTCCCGATACATCAGAATGCTGCAGCATACAAAAAGAGGTGCGTGAGCTACTCTTTCATTTTGGAATTGAGCACTTCGATTCAACTCATGTTGTGGGAGTAGGCGGAACAATACGGGCAATATGCAAAATATCAAATCACTACTTTAAACGGTCAGGCGGCTCTGATATGTTTACTTTGTCGGAGCTGAGAGAGGTTACGGAGCAGCTAAAGCTGATGAAGGTCTCAACGGCAAGAGAGGTGCTTAAGCTTATACCAGAGCGAATTCATACAATTGTACCCGGAGCTATAGCGCTTGAATCGATATGCGCCACATATGGTGTCAATGACATAACTGTGAGTCCTCACGGTGCAAGAGAGGGGTATCTATGCCGACATGTGCTTGGGAAGGAACAAAAATGATGAGGAATGTTGATACGCGGTATACGCAGGACAGAGAGCTTTCATGGCTGCGTTTTAACGAAAGAGTTTTGGAGGAAGCGCGTGACGAAAGCGTTCCTTTGATGGAGCGCCTGAATTTCGCCGCGATTTTCTCTGACAATCTTGCGGAATTTTTCATGGTGCGGGTAGGATCGCTTCATGATATGACCCTGATTAAGGAAACGCATATTGACAACAAAACAGGCAAAACACCGGAAGAACAGCTTTCGGATATATTCAAAACTACCTCAAGCCTTTATGCAGAGCGGGATGAAGTTTTATCGGAGCTTGAAGGGTGCTGCCGGGGAGAGGGAATATATCGAATGAGCTTTGATATGCTTGATTCAAAAGAAAAACTTCAGGCATACGAATGGTTTGAAAATGACGTTCGTCCTATTCTCTCACCTCAGATAGTTGATTTTCATAACCCGTTCCCGCATCTGCAAAATAAAGAGCTTTATATTATGCTGGCGCTTTTCGACGGCGGAAAATCCCTTCTGGGTATTTTGCCGATACCGTCTGTGCTTCAGCCCTTTTTGAGGCTGTCAGAAGAGAGAGGACACTATATCTTAACGGAAGATATTCTCCTTGAGTTTTCGTCAACGATATTTGATAAATACAAGGTCATCGACAAGGCTGTAATATCAGTTACAAGAAGCGCTGACATAGTCCCTGAGGATGAGGCATATGAAGTTGATGAGGATTTTCGTCACCATATGAAAAAAATCGTCAAGAAACGCACCCGCCTCTCACCCGTAAGACTTGAAATTCAAGGTAATCTTCCTGAAAAATTTGTCGATGGAATATGTCAAACGCTAAAGCTGTCAAAGGAACAGGTCTTCTGCGTTAAATATCCTATACAATTAAAATACCTCACAATGCTCTCGCAGCTGCTGCCGACAGAGACTGCCGCTGCACTTTGCTATACACCGTATACGCCGCATCTCTCGCCATCTCTTTCAAAAAATGAAAAAATCACCTCACAGGTGATGAAGCATGATGTGCTCTTAAACTATCCATACGAGTCGATGGAGCCTTTTTTGAGGCTGATTTCCGAGTCATCCGCTGATCCAAACGTCTTGTCTATCAAAATAACAATATACAGGCTTTCAAAGGGGTCGCGTATCGCAGAGTATTTGTGCGCAGCAGCGGAAAACGGCAAACAGGTCACGGTTTTAATTGAGCTGTGCGCAAGATTTGACGAGCAGAACAATATTAGCTGGGCTGAACGGCTTGAGGAGGCAGGATGCACGATTTTATACGGTTTTGAGGGCATAAAGGTGCACAGCAAGGTTTGTCTCATAACACGCCGAGACCGCGGAAGAGTGAGCTATATCACTCAAATAGGTACAGGCAATTACAATGAAAAGACAGCAAAGCAGTACACCGACCTTTCACTTATAACAGCAAACCGAGAAATCGGTGAAGACGCTTCACTGTTCTTTCAGAATATGGCTACCGGAAATCTTCTTGGAGATTATAAGAGACTTCTTGTCTCGCCGTTCTCCCTGAAAAATAAGGTGATATGCGAGATAAACGAGGAAACTAAAAAGGGAGAGGACGGATATATATTTTTAAAGCTTAACTCTTTAACCGATCGTGAGCTGATAGATAAGCTGGCAAAAGCCTCACAGGCTGGCGTTAAGGTTATAATGAATATACGCGGCATATGCTGCCTTCTGCCTGGTGTCGAAGGTCTTACCGACAACATCAAGGTGTTTTCAATTGTGGGACGCTACCTTGAGCACGCCCGCATTTACTGCTTCGGCGGGGGAGAGGGCGCCAGACTTTATATCGCATCCGCCGATTTCATGACAAGGAACACAGAGCGGCGCGTTGAGATTGCGTGCCCCGTTCTGGGTCAGGAGCAGCGGGAACGAATATTTCACATAATTGATGTGCTGACCAGCGATAACGTAAAAGCGAGAAATATGCGTTCTGACAGAACATACGAAAAAATAAGTGAAAGCACGCCGACGTGTAGCTGTCAGGAATCATTTCAAAATGAAATGCTTATTTTGGAGAAAGTGAAGAAAAGAAGGGGAGTTATCAATTCTGCGCTCTCAAGGCTTTCTCACCTGATTCGCAGAGCCTGAACAGTGTGAAAAAGGGAGAGACAAGCTCTCCCCCGATTCCTTATTCCCAAAAATCGTATCCGTCACTTCCGTCAAAGAGGTAATAATATTCAAGCATTGCGTATTCGCTCAGCATTTCACTGCCTCCGACATCAGAATTCAAATAATCACCGGAGCTGTACGATGAATAATAATTTCCGTCAGAGTCTATTATGACGTTTGAGGTTATAACGGGATAATAATTAATCAAAGTATTAAGAAACTCCTGATGTGAGGTAAGCTCAATTCCAGCGGTGAGAGACACAAGCGTTGATATATAGTTTGCGCTTATCCCCTCGGAAACCAGATTCGAGACATATTCATATGTTTCCTCATCAATATCGTAATTTGCCCAAATGATAATCGGAATAGTATACCTCATCTCTTGGTCAGACAGGCTGTTTTCCTCGTCAAGTGTTATCCCGTAAAGAGTGAGAAGCTTTGAATAGACGCTTGTTGCGGGCTGATGGTCGCCGAAAAATACGACAATCGTATCCTCGTCAAATGTTTCAAGCGATGAAATGAGCGATTCTAAAGCTTCGTCTGATTCCCTTATAAGCGATAAATATTGCGAAAGCTTCGTTACGTCCTCAAGTCCAGTGGCAGTTACGGCATCATAATCAAAATTGTTGTATGTTGTGCTGTAGCTGCTGTGGTTTTGCATTGTTACCGCGAAAATAAAGTACGGGGCATCCGAATCCTCCGTTTTTGCGCGCAGTGTCTTGAGAATCCTGGTATAAACACTTGTGTCGCTCACGTATTTGCGCAAAATTCTTGTTGATGTGAAATCATTCAAAAAGTCGCTTCTGAAAAAGCCGAAGCATTCATATAC
>JAJQHI010000160.1 GCA_021199825.1 Bacillota bacterium | reverse complement strand
CCTTCAACCGCAACTTCAAGGGACGCTCCGGCACCGCGGACGCGAAAATATATCTTGTTTCTCCCGAAACAGCAGCGGTTTCCGCTCTCACAGGATATATCACCGACCCGCGCACGTGCGGGTGCGACACAAAAATGGAGGAGCCGCAGCACTATGAGGTGAACACGAATATGCTGGTGCCGCCGTCGGACGAACCGTTTGAGCTGATATACGGACCGAACATAAAGCCCTTCCCCGCACCAAAAAAATTCGGCGACACGGTAAGCGCACCCGTCTCAATCAAGGTCGGCGACAACATCACCACGGACGACATCATGCCCGCGGGGGCAAAGGTTCTGCCGTACAGGTCCAACATTCCCGCAATCTCAAATTTCTGCTTTTCGGGCATCGACCCGGACTTCCCCGAAAGGGCAAAGGGGTACGGCGAGTCGGTCATTGTAGGCGGGGAAAACTACGGTCAGGGCTCAGCGCGTGAGCACGCGGCGCTCGCACCCATGTATCTTGGAATACGCGCTGTGCTCACAAAGTCGTTTGCGCGCATACACAGAAGCAACCTTATCAACATGGGCATTCTGCCCTGCACATTTGAAAACGCCTGCGACGGGGACAAAATCTCATCGGGCGATATTCTCAGAATCGACGCGGGCGCGGCGGCGCGCACAGGGCGCGGTACCGCGGAAAATCTCACCACGGGTGAGACATACAATATTCTCTGCCCGCTCGGTGAGCGCGAGAGGACGCTCATTTTGTCGGGCGGGCTTCTCGGATACATTAAATCTCAAAAGGAGGACGCAGGGGAATGACGAAAATTGAAATGAAAACGCCCTTAGTCGAGATGGACGGGGACGAGATGACAAGGGTTATTTGGCAGCTTGTAAAGGATGAGCTGATTTGCCCCTACATCAATCTGAAGACCGAATACTACGACTTAGGACTCGAAAGCCGCGACGCGACTGACGACCATGTGACATATGACGCTGCAAACGCGGCGCGCCGACTTGGCGTTGCCGTCAAATGCGCGACGATAACACCGAACAACGAGCGGATGACAGAATATCATCTCAAGCGCCTTTACCCATCCCCTAACACGACGATAAGGGCGGTAATTGACGGCACGGTTTTCCGCGCCCCCATAATCGCGCCTCAAATGAAGCGCTACATTCCGACATGGAAAAAGCCCATTGTCATAGCGCGCCACGCGTACGGGGACATTTACAAAAACGTTGAGGCTTATGTGCCCGCCGGAGGAAAGGCGGAGCTTCTGATAACGGACGAGGACGGAAACGAGACAAAGCGCCTCATTCACGAGTTTTCGGGCGGCGGCATCGTTCAGGGCATTCACAACACTGACGCGAGCATTGAAGGGTTCGCGCGCGCTTGCTTTGAGTATTCACTCGGCGCAGGTCTCGACCTTTGGTTCGGTGTCAAGGACACAATTTCGAAGACGTACGACAGGCGCTTCCGCGATATATTCGAGAAAATATACAACACAGAATACAAGCAGCGCTTTGAGAGCGCCGGCATTGAGTATTTTTACACTCTCATCGACGACGCGGCGGCGCGTGTTGTCCGCTCGGAAGGGGGATTTGTCTGGGCGGTAAAGAACTACGACGGGGACGTTATGTCCGATATGCTCGCCTCAGCCTACGGCTGCCTTTCGATGATGACATCCGTTTTGG
The DNA here is from genome assembly GCA_021199825.1 of Bacillota bacterium. Lineage (GTDB taxonomy): Bacteria > Bacillota > Clostridia > Oscillospirales > CAG-272 > DTU064. Next base: position 5,442 of record JAJQHI010000160.1, on the reverse strand, counting down.
TTTCACCCGACGGCGTTTACGAATATGAGGCGGCGCACGGCACGGTCCAGCGCCACTATTATAAATATCTCAACGGCGAGGCTACCTCGACAAACCCGACAGCGACAATTTTCGCGTGGACGGGAGCTATGAGGCGGCGCGGAGAGCTTGACGGGATACCGGCGCTCAAGGCGTGGGCGGACGGCATTGAGGCGGCGCTGTTAAAGACAATAGAGGACGGTGTGATGACGGGAGATCTTTACGCCGTGACGGAGAATCCGTCGGCTCAAAGGGTCACGACGGAGGAATTTATACGCTCGGTCAGAGGGAGGTATGAGACAGCCGCTCAGTGAGGCGGCACCAACCATTTGAATGAAAGGAGATATTCAATGGATTACAGGCAGTTTATAGAAAGAAACGTGAAAAAGCAGTTAAAGCCGAAGCAAACGGAGCTTGACGACCTTGCCAAGATGTGCGAGGAGAACAACAGGATAAACCCGGAGTTTTATTCAAAATACGATGTCAAGCGCGGTCTGAGAGACGCAGACGGAAAGGGAGTTTTAACGGGACTCACACGCATTTCCGCCGTAAACGCGTACCGCGACGAGGGCGGCGAGCACAAGCTGATTGACGGCGAGCTTTTATACCGCGGAATAAACGTATATGATTTGGTTGACGGATTCATCGAGGGCGGGTATCCCGGATTTGAGGAAACGGCGTATCTTTTGCTCTTTGACAAGCTCCCGACGGCGGATGAGCTGACAGACTTCACAACGCTGCTTTCCGACAACAGGGTTCTGCCGATAAATTTTGTGCGCGACGTTATAATGAAAGCGCCGAGCTCCGACATTATGAATTCGGTCGCGAGGTGCATTCTGACGCTTTATTCATATGACGCGAAGGCAAACGACACCTCAATTGAAAATGTGCTGCGCCAGTGCATTTATCTCATATCGGTATTCCCTCTTTTGACAACATATTCTTACCGCGCGTATTATTACTACATTGAGGGGCACGGGCTTTTCATACACAACCCATCCTCAAAGCTCGGAACAGCCGCGAACATTCTGCGGCTTATGAGAAGCGACAAGACATTCACAAAAACCGAGGAGCAGATTCTTGACCTAATGCTTGTGCTTCACGCGGAGCACGGAGGCGGAAACAACTCTACCTTTACAACTCACGTTGTCACCTCAACGGGAACCGACACATATTCGGCGATAGCCGCTTCGCTTTGCTCTCTCAAGGGACCTAAGCACGGAGGCGCGAACATAAAGGTCAAGGATATGTTTGAGGACATGGAGGCAAACATCAGGGATGTGAACGACGAGGATGAGATTCGGGCGTATCTTATGCGCATATTAAACCGTGAGGCGTTTGACAGGAGCGGTCTGATATACGGTCTTGGTCACGCGGTTTATTCGATTTCCGACCCGCGAGCCGTTATGCTGAAGGAAAATGTGGAAAAGCTCTGTGCCGAAAAGCACCGCGAGGACGAATTGACGCTTTACAAGAACGTTGACAGAATCGCGACGGAGCTTTTGAACGCGCGTCCCAACTCCACAAAGCCAGTATCTGTAAACGTGGACTTTTACAGCGGCTTTATTTACGATATGCTGGGCATTCCGAAGGAAATGTACACGCCGCTTTTCGCGACATCCCGCGTTGTCGGCTGGAGCGCGCACAGAATAGAGGAGCTCATCAACACGGGCAAAATCATACGTCCGGCGTACATGAACGTTGGTGAGGAGCACGACTTTGTCCCGATGGGCGAGAGGGAGTGAAGAGTGGCTAGTGAATAGTGAATAGTGGCTAGTGGTTAGTGAGAAGTGGGGAGTTTTTCGGCGGGGAGCGCCTTGGCGTGCTTCCCGCCCGCTCTTTATGAAAAAGTTCATATTTTCCCCCTTGACATTTGCGTTTTTATGCTGTACAATTATTGTAAGATAACTTTCAGGAAAGCGAGGAGATGTCTTATGGCTGAAAAAGTAAAGGGAAAATACCTTGAGTACAAAGGCAGACCGCTTGTACGAAGCGGAAATACCATCTATTACGGCAACATGCAGGACGACTATGTTCTTCTTTTCGTCATCATGACAACGAAGGTGGAAGAGGGACACGAGGTTCCCGACATGATAGTTGTTCAGATTCTCTCGACTAAGGAAGACAACAAAATAGTTAAGCAGGATGTGAAGCGCGGCTTTTACGATGCGTTCGATACGGGAGTCATTTGGCTTGAGCGTTACCTGTGCGGCAACGTGGACTGAAGCGAATGGTTCACAAATATAACTGTGCGTGACCACGTGTGAGTTATGTCACACAAAGCCGCGCACTTATTTTTTGAATTTGAAAGGAACGGCATATTCATGAAGCACAAAGCATTCCTTGGATTTATTCCTTTTTTGGCGCTCGCGCTTATAATGCTGTCTTCCCTTCTTTTTCTGTCAGGGTGTCTTGACTCAGATAAGGAGGAGGACATCATGCTCACCGACACGGCGGAGGCAAGCTCCGGGACTGACAGTGAGGACACAGCGGAGGGGTCGGATTCGGAGACGTATCTGACCGAGGCTGACACCACAGAAAGCGCTGTGCCCGTGGCTGAATCCATGCCTGAGACAGAAACGGAGACAGAGACAGAGGAGGACACAACGGCTGAGGAGGAAGAGGACGTTATCCCCACATACTTCAATCCCTTAACGGGACTCGGAACAGACACCGATTTGTCATCGGCGCGCCCCGTGGCGATAATGATAAACAACATCAAGAAGGCGAACCCCTCATATGGGCTCTCCGACGCGGACGTTATATACGAATGCCTTGCCGAGGGAGGGATTACAAGGCTTCTGATGATTTCGCTTGACTACTCAAATCTCGGCGTTGTGGGCTCCATCCGCTCGTCGCGCCCGTATTACATCACGTTCGCGTTTGATTACGGCGCGATATACATCCACGCGGGCGGCAGCGACGACGCCTACGCCATGCTGAAAAGTTCGGGAATCGCCTATCTTGACGGGGTGAATATGTACCTGCCCGATATGTTTTACCGAGACTCCACCAGATGGTCCACCATGGGATACGAGCATTCGCTTATGACGACGGGCTCGCGGATTGTTTCGGGGATTGCGTATAAGGGATACCGCACAACCAAATCATCGAGCGTGAATTATCCTTTGTCATTTGTGGAATATGGGGAGTCGGCTAACCTTTCGGGCATGAGCGGCTCACAGAATGCCGCAGGCGTAACGCTTAAGTACAGCAGCAGTCAAACCGTTGATTTTAAGTATAATGAGGCGACAGGTGAATACCTGAGGTATCAGTTCGGCGGCTCAAAGCATATTGACGGGGCTACGGGAGAGCAGCTTTCGTTCAAGAACGTCATCATCATACTGACCGACATTTCCGAAATCGAGGGCGACGACGCCGGAAGGCTCAGTGTCGTCACGACAGGTTCGGGAAACGGGTATTATATATCCGAGGGGGTCGCCGTGCCCATCAAATGGAGCCGAAAGAGCGACACATCAGGGATAACATATACAAATTCGGACGGCGGCAGTCTGACATTCAACAGAGGGACGACGTTTGTATGCGTATTTGACAAGGACAGCTATTATAAAATTGAGGGCTGACGCAAAATTAAAATGAATTTTGCAATTTTGAGTCTTGCAAAATCCGAAATTTGTGGTATACTGTACGGCGTGTAATTTATAATACCGTCAGGAGGATTGTTTTATGACGTTTAAAAGTGAGTACTTAGCACATGTATATGAGGACGTGTGCCAGAGGAACCCAAACGAAAAGGAATTTTTGCAGGCTGTGGGAGAGGTTTTGGAAAGCCTTGAGCCTGTGGTTGAGCGCAGGCCCGACTTAGTTGAGGCGGGAATCATCGACAGAATTGTTGAGCCTGAAAGGCAGATTATATTCCGCGTTCCGTGGGTTGACGACACGGGCAGGGTAAGAGTGAACCGCGGCTTCAGAGTACAGTTTAATTCTGCAATCGGTCCTTACAAGGGAGGCTTGAGGCTTCACCCTTCAGTCAACGCATCGGTTATAAAATTTCTGGGATTTGAGCAGATATTCAAAAACAGCCTGACCGGTCTTCCTATGGGAGGCGGCAAGGGAGGCTCCGATTTCGATCCCAAGGGCAAATCGGACGGCGAGGTTATGCGCTTCTGCCAGAGCTTCATGACTGAGCTTTCAAAGCACATCGGTGCCGACACGGACGTTCCCGCTGGCGACATCGGAGTCGGTGCGCGAGAGATAGGCTTTATGTACGGTCAGTACAAGAGGCTCAGAAACGAATTTACGGGCGTTCTCACGGGAAAGGGACTCAGCTACGGCGGCTCTTTGGCGAGAACTGAGGCAACGGGCTTCGGTCTTTGCTATTTCACCTCTGAGATGCTCAAGTGCATGAAGGGCGACTCCTTTGAAGGAAAGACGGTTGTCATTTCCGGTTCGGGAAATGTCGCGATTTATGCGTGCAAAAAGGCAACGGAGCTTGGCGGCAAGGTCGTCGCGATGAGCGATTCGAACGGTTATGTTGTGGACCCTGACGGAATTAAGCTTGACATTGTACAAAAAATCAAGGAAGTTGAAAGAGGAAGAATCAAGGAATACGCCGAAAGGGTTTCGGGCGCCACATACACGGAGGGATGCCGCGGAATCTGGAATGTCAAGTGCGATATTGCCCTTCCCTGCGCTACGCAGAACGAGCTTGACGCTGACGGCGCCGACGCGCTTATCAAAAACGGCGTTATCGCAGTTGCGGAGGGCGCGAATATACCCTCTACCCCTGAGGCAATCGCGAAGCTTCAGGCGGCAGGCGTTATGTTTGGACCCGCAAAGGCAGCAAACGCAGGCGGCGTTGCCGTATCCGGGCTTGAAATGTCGCAGAACTCCGAGCGTCTTTCATGGACGTTTGAAGAGGTTGACGGCAAGCTGCACGACATCATGGTGAACATATTCCACAACGCGTACAACGCTTCAAAGGAGTACGACCACGAGGGCAATCTCGTCGTCGGCGCGAACATCGCGGGCTTCTTGAAGGTTGCGGACGCCATGAAGTGGCAGGGCATCGCATACTGACGCGGATTTGATATGCAAAAAAGGCAGTGCCGGAGGGTGCTGCCTTTTTTATGTTAATATGAAATTTATCGTGTCAGGCTCTCTGAAGACCGAACCTGTCTGTCAGTTTACAATCCCAAGTCCTCGAATACGCCGGCGGTAGCGTTTGCGACAGCGCCTTGCTCCAGCGGGGAGTGAAGATTTGCATATTTGAGCGTATCAAAATAACCGAGGCGTCCGCCGATGCTGCAAAGGCGGCAGTAATCCTCCCACGTGCCCTGTCTGTCCTTTTTCATCTTTGTATAAAACTCAAAAGCGCACATCTGTGCCATTGCATAATCGATATAATAAAACGGGAAAAGGAAAATGTGCTGCTTCTGCATCCAAAAGCCGCCCTCTTCGAGA
>JAJQHI010000078.1 GCA_021199825.1 Bacillota bacterium | reverse complement strand
GTATAGCGTTCATGTCGGCGTAAAGCCCCTCACCCGGCGCAAAGCCGTATGTGGCAAGCGCCATGCGCTTCCATTTCGCGAGGGAGTGGACGATTTCCAGCTCCTCGCCGCTCGGCGTCTCAAACGCGACGGGGCGCTCAACACCGTTTAAGTTGTCATTCAGACCGCTGCTTTTGGGTACGAAAAGAGGAGCTGAAACTCGTGTGAGATTTAACTGAATCGCAAGGTCGCGCTCAAAGAAATCCTTGATTTTCTTTATCGCGACCTCAGTCTGTCGCATTGTCAGAAGCGGCTTATAATCCTTCGGTATAACGCATGTATCGGGCATGGCTTGATTTTTCCTTTCGGCTGTTTTTGTATAAAAAATAATTCTCCCGTCAATAATCCATGTGATAATATATGATAGGAGTGATGAATCATGAAAAAAATGCTTATTTTCGCATCCTTAGTGCTTGTGCTTGTATCAGCTTCGGCGTTTATTCCGTCGTGCGCCGAGATGGCGATATACGACGACGTGATAAGGCTTCACGTTCTGGCGAACTCAGACAGCGAATACGACCAATCACTCAAGCTTTATGTGAGAGACGCTGTGCTTTTGTACACAGACGAGCTTATCGGCGGTGCCGCAGACAAGGAAGAAGCAGAGCGAATACTTGAGGCGAGCACTGAAAGCATAAGTGAGGCGGCAAGGCTTGCGGTATCCGAATACGGGGGAGAGTACGATGTAAACGTAACGCTTTCCGTTGAGGAATACCCAAGGTGTGTTTATGGTGCCGTGACGCTTCCGGCGGGCAGCTACACTTCCCTTCGCGTGATGATAGGCGCGGCTGAGGGCGAAAACTGGTGGTGTGTGCTTTTCCCGCAGCTCTGCACGTCCCTTGCCGTTGACATCGGCGAGGTGTCAAATGAATCCGAGGACGAGGATGAGGCGGCGGACGAGGACGATTACGTTGCCGCGGGCTTCACGCCGCCCGAATACAGGATTATAACAAAAAGCGATGAGAGCGTGACGTATTCGGTGAAATTCAGACTGATTGAGATAATCGAGGACATCATATCAGCCTTCAGGGATTAGTCATCCGCCACGTGAAGGTATTTCATGTATATGGTTTCGTCGTCGCGCTTCATATATAAAGATGTATACGACATGGATATTCCACCCGCGGCGTTCTCTCCCTCTGCAGGCTCCGTGAGTGTAAATTCAACGCGGTACGTGTTCTCCGTTTCAACCGCGGATGTTATGTCAATCGACACCGAATTGACGACAGCCTGACCCGTCGTCGTGTAAGCGTCAACCTTAGATAAATACGTAAAATGCACGGTTCCCGTGTGCTTTACGCTCATATCCCCGCCAAAGCAGCTGTAAACGCGGTTTTCAAAATCAGTTGCTGGGATCAGAACTGTTATGCTGTACTGCGGATATTCCTCCTCGGCTGACGACAAAAGCTCCGAGTTGCCGCTGTATGAGGCGTAGCTTGTCAGAAGCATATAATTTAATATGGCGTCCCCATTTCCTGAGGCGGCAGCACGCGGATTTTCAAATTCCTCAAGATAAACGCTGTCATATATGAGCATTGAGATAATATTCTCAAGCTCAACATATACGTCGTCATCCTCATCAATCGTGGCAAGCACAGCCTCGCTCTCATAGTCGTTCATATCAAAGCCCAAGGCTGTCATTATGGAAACGTAAAGGCTGTCAGCGCCTGAGCACGATGAAAGGCTCAGGGGCATCACAGCTGCAAGCATAAAAGCGGAAAATCTAAAAAGCAAGCGTTTCATATCTATATATAATCAGTCAAATCAAAAATCTATATAAGCTCAATTATTCCCCCAAGCTCCCGCTTCACGTCGGCGTACATATAAAGCGAGCCGAATATATAAAGCGGTCGGGAGTGTTTTATGGCGTCGGCGACAGCAAGACGGACACCCTCTCCAAGGCCGGCACAGGGTGTCGAATCAACATTTTCATGCACAAACGCCTCGGCGTATTTATAAGCGTCGAGCGCGCGCGGACTGTCGGGCTTCACCGTGTAAATATGCGCGATACATGGTGCGGCAGCGGCAGCGGAGGCTTTATAATCCTTATCCTCCATAACGCCCGAAAGCGCCGTTACCTTTGTATCGGGGAAAAGCGCGCGAAGGCTCGCCGCCGCAGCGGCAACGCCTCCGGGATTATGTCCGCCGTCGTATATCACGACGGGACAGCGCGACAAAAGCTCAAATCTCGCGTGCCAAACGACGGACGAAAGCCCTTCCCTTATGCTCGACTCCGAGATATTGTACCCGCGGGAGGTCAAAAGCTCTGCCGCCTCAATCACAGCGGCTGCGTTTCTCGGCTGATATAGTCCTGCGAGCGGAACCGACATGTCATTGTATCCATTATAGTCAAATCGGCTGCCGCAAACCGAAATTTTTTTTATCTTCAGCGCGCCGTAATCGGGCGTGCAAAACTCACAGCCCAGTGTGTCGGCTTCGCTTTTTATAACATCAAGCGCACTGGGGTCTGTACCCGTGAAAAGGACGGGCGAGGGGTATTTTATTATCCCCGCCTTTTCCTTTGCTATTTTTTCTACCGTTGAGCCGAGTATCGCCGTATGGTCAAGCGATATCTCCGTTATCACGGAAAGCGTCGGCGGGTCGATTATGTTTGTCGAATCAAGCCTGCCGCCAAGCCCCACCTCAAGCACGACTATATCACACGCTTTTTTGCGGAAAAACTCAAACGCAGCCACAGTAATAAGCTCAAACTCCGTCGGTCTTGGCTTCATGGAGTCGGCAATCGGGCGAATATTCTCGATTATCGACGCAAGCTCGTCTCCCGTTATCTTTACCCCGTCAACGGTCATGCGCTCACAGAAATCAGTCACATAGGGAGATGTGAAAAGTCCTGTCTTATAGCCCGACTTTGAAAGAATCGAGGCGAGCATGGCACAGAATGAGCCTTTTCCGTTTGTTCCGGCAACGTGGACAAATTGAAGTTCCCTCTGCGGATCGCCGAGCCTATGGCAAAGCTCTCTTATGCGGAAAAGCCCCGGTCGGCTGCCTGTCCAGCTCACGGAATGTATGTACTTTATTGCTTCATCCGAGTTCACGACAAAATACACCGCCTCTCAGCTTTTCATATTCCGCGGCGCGCAAGCGTACCGACAAGCCGCGGCAGCACTGTGCCGAACACCACGCCCTTTATAACGCAGAGCAGCAGCTTGAAAGGGACAGAACCGAAAATCAACGCAAACGAATAATAGTCGTAAACAATGCTGTCAAGGTAAAACGCGGCTGTGTTGAGTACGGTTATTAAAACCTCACACACCAAAACAGCAGATATCATCTCAACCTGCCCCATTGAATATCTGCGAAGCTTCGCATACATTCCGAGAGCGAAGCCCGCAGCGGCGTATGGCAAAATCCACAGAAGCGTTGTCACCGTTATGCCATACGAGAGCAGCTGATATAAAAGCGTGCCGATAAAACCAACAATCATCCCGTCAAGGGGACCAAACATCAGCGCACCCAAAAGCACAGGGAACGATTCAAACGTTATCTTTATGCCGCCAAAGGTGACGGACACAAAGGAAAGGACCGTACAAAGGGCTGACATCATCGATATCATGCAAATTCTGCGTGTGGCGGAGCCTTTGACGGCAAACGAACGGCTGTAAGTGTTTTTTTGCATTTTTATACCTCCTGAATGCAAAATCGTCATTGCATTCAGAGGCAAGCCTCGAAAAATGCAACAGCGGGATGCGGCACACACACCGCGCAGCTTCAAATATGCAAACGAACCGAATCGGAACGCTAACATACTGCTTCGTCCGCAGGGCAACTCCCCGTCCCCGCGGCACTTCACGCGCATATGCCTACTCTGTAAGTATTTGATTTTATGTAAAGAATAAAATCCGAAATTTATTCGCCGAGCCCAGATATATCGACATCAGGTCCGTAAAGCTCAACGAGCTTTTTGTTAAATTCCTCGGCTGTATTGTACCCCATCATCTTCTGACGGTTGTTCATTGCTGCAATTTCAATGATTACTGCCAGATTTCGCCCTGATCTGACGGGTACGGTGGTTGTCGGAATTTTGATTCCGAGAATATCGGTAAATTCGGTTTCAAGACCGAATCTGTCGTACATCTTGCCCTCAACCCACGTCTCAAGCTTGATAATCATATTTATCTTCTCGGACTGCTTGACGGCTCCCATACCGAATATGCGCCTTACATCCACAATTCCGATTCCGCGAAGCTCAACGTAATACTGAATGAGCTCAGGCGATGAACCGACTAATGATATAGCGGACACGCGCTTTATTATAACCGCGTCATCGGCGATAAGTCTGTGACCTCGCTTTATAAGTTCGATTGCAGCCTCGCTTTTTCCGATTCCGCTGTCACCGAGAATCAATATCCCCTCACCGTAAACCTCAACGAGCACACCGTGCATTGTGATTCGCGGCGCTAAGTGCAAATTCAGCGACGAAATAAGCGCCGACATAAATTCGCTTGTTTTCTTTTCCGTTTTTAAAAGCGGAACCTCATAATATTCCGCAAGCTCCGTCATCTCAGGCAGCGGCTCATTTCCGCTGGTCAGAATAACGGCGACGGGACGGCGCGAAAAATACTCAATCAAGACTGTTTTTCTGCGCTCCGCGTCCATGTCGCGGACATATGACTGCTCAACTATGCCGACAAGCTGTATGCGCGCCGGCTCAAATCTCTCAAAATACCCTGCGAAAGCAAGTCCCGGTCTGTTTATTTCGCCGATGGTTATGCTTATATTCCGCCCGTTGTCGGGAAGATAAGATATTCCGAGCGAAAACTCGTCAATTATAGTACCGAGATTCACATACGGTCTGTCAAATCCCATTTCATTCACCTCACCTAAATCTGCACGTGATAGAGTATAACACATAACGAGAGCTTTTTCAAGGCACGGCGTGAAAAAATAAAAAATAAAGAGAGCAGACATACAAAAGCCGCTGAATACAACAGCGGCTTTTATATTTTTTTCATGATACCTTCTCAAGCGAATCTCTGCTGACCCGGTATATTCTGTCAGGCTTTGCGTCATCGTAGTCTGTCGCATAGTAAGTCAAATCGACAAGAACATTATCGGATTCAATCATAACGTTGCTGATTTTGTAATCACCATCAAGTTCAAGCTCGATCTCTTTTAGAGAATTGCTTGACGAATCAAAGTCATAAAAGACATTGCTTCCTCTGACAAAGAACAACGGATCACAGTCCGTATCGTACTGGATTGCCGCTTCAAGACTTTCTCCCTGAAGAAGGCACTTAATGCTGCCGTCCTCGATAACCCCAACGAAAGCTTCCAGGTAATAATTGCCCATATATATGCAATTTCCCCATACGCACATATCTCCGACACGCGATGAAAGAATGTATTCAGACACTGAATCCATGTTGATTTCATCAGTCACCTCAAGATCGTCGTTATACACATAAATAATTGGGCTGTTCGTTCCATCTTCCAATCTCTCATCAACAAGAGCATAAATAAGATTGTCGTCAGCACACATATTTATCATGTAAACACCTACATTTGTATTGTCGTTGAGATAAAACGGTTCTGATGATTTTTCAATTTCTCCCGTTTCAGGATTGAGAAGCTCCAGATAAGTTATCAGATAGTTATCATCTGTCCTTATAGACTGTCTGGTTACTATGTAGCTGTCAATCGAAGCAATATACGCTCCCGGCAAGCAAGTGGATTCGGAATATACCTCACAAAGTTGATTCGTGTCCGTGTCTATGCAATACAGTACATTGATGTATTCATCATACATAAGTACTGCTTCTTGACTAGCTGCCGTTGTAATCCACACATACAGATTATTTTCCCTTAACGTATAAGCATCAAGGCTAAAAACATAATTCTCAATTGTCCCAATTTCAATCAATGAGCCATCAAAATATCTTCTGTAAAACATGCATGATGTATCACTGAAAGAAAAGAACACATAGCTATCATCCAACAAAACAGAATATGAATCAGCGGTTACATCATCTTCTGTTATTACTTGAAAAGGTTCGCTATCATACGATACTTTTTTTTCATCATCGCTACATCCAAAAAGACTTATTAAAAGAATCAAAAGCGCAATGATAATTTCTTTTTTCATGTCAAGTTAGAACATAAATCCCCCATTAATAGCACTATAAGATGTATACATATTATCCACTGTAATCATTACATCTCTAAACGCTGTATCACCAATGTATCCTGGCCAAGGATCTGTTACTCTAAAACTAGACTCATCACTTTTCACAGCGAAAATAATAACACAGTGGGCGGACAGATTATAATTCCATCCACAGTCGGTCGTTTCTTTCACGCCTACAAGCGGCGGAGAATCCCAATAAGTAATTCCGTCATACAAGCATTCCGTCATAAACGATTTTGTTGCTTGATAGCAAGGAGCATACTCATTATAATCCTGCATAGTATTGATATAAGTCACCATATTCGCCAAACTCGTCCCAGATGTAGTTGTGTTGCATCCTGCTCTCACAGTCGCTTCTGAATAATTTATTCCAGTAATATTTCGAAGCGCCATTCTTACGCACGCTGCCCCACAGCTGTAAGACTTCTGCTGTGCATAGTAGTAAAAATTTCTTGATGTGTAAATCCAGCTCGCACTGCTGGAGCTGCTTACCTGCACAGTGGAGGAAAGTGCTTCTTCCTCGGTTCTGTTATATTCTGATTTTTTTACATAACCTGCCCATTGCGCCATCTCCTCTTCGGTAGCCTCCAACAATCCCTGTCCATAAGATGAAATGACAGATTCATCTGTCGCCTCATCATCTCCTAATGCCAATAATGTTGATGCAGGAATAATCCCAACACACATAATCAGTGCCAAGAACACCGTGGCAATTTTTCTTGCGTGATTTTTCATTATAAAAAAATCCTTCATGTTTTATTCGCCTTACAAAGAGGTATTGCATTTATATTATAATGCATACTCCCCTTGTTGTCAAGCATTTTCCAAAAATAATTGAGGTTTTCCCGCAGAATCACACATCGCTGACCTATTTTTTCTTTTTTTATTGAAACGCCCTCGATTTTATGATATAATAACGTTGAAGAATGAATCGTAGATTCCTTCTTCAAGTTAGAT
>JAJQHI010000130.1 GCA_021199825.1 Bacillota bacterium | reverse complement strand
TTTTTATGCTCATTGACTGCGCGGTCGGGGCGTTTTGCAAGTTCACTTGCCAAAGTGAAATATTTTCATGAGAATCGGCACCAAAAAGCGCGGCGGACGCAGAGTTACAACCTTCATTGAGAGTCTCCTTTCCGAACGGAATCATATACTATTAGGATATGTATCAGTGCGCTTTTTTGCTCCACGGGTTTTTGCTCTTCAGCACGGCGTAAAGTGCCTTATAGTTTTCGTGACGCTCACGCGGAATGCGCCCGCTCTCAACGTCGGCGATTACCGCGCACCCTTCCTCGGTCAGGTGAGTGCATTTTGTGTATCTGCACTTTCCAAAGCAGGGCTCAAACTCGCGGAATGTGTAGGGCAGAGCTTCAAGCGAGAAAAAATCGAATCTTTCAAAGTCAATAAGGCTGAAGCCCGGCGTATCGGCAATCAAAACACCGCCGCCGACGGGGAAAAGCTCCGCCTGACGCGTAGTCTGCCGCCCGCGGGCTGTTTTGCGCGAAAGCTCGCCTGTGGTGAGTGAAAGGGACGGATAAAGCGCGTTCAAAAGCGTCGATTTGCCCGCTCCCGACGCTCCCGCGAACGATGTAATGCAGTATATTTTCTCCTCGTCGTTTGATTTGGCGATGGAAGCAATAAAACCGCGCAGCGCCTCAATCCCCTCACCCATATCAGAGCTGACAGGGAAGACGCTGTACCCCGCGCGCGTGTATATATCCTGCATTTTCGCCGCAGCCGCACGGTCAAGCTCGCATTTCGTAATAACGACGGATGCGTTTATGTCGTCATGCTCCGCGATAGACAAAAGCTTATCGACCGTGAGCGTGTCGGGCGCGGGACGGCATGTCGGCACAATGACAAAAAGCATATCGAGATTCGCGACGGGCGGGCGCATAAGAAGGCTTCTGCGGGGCGCGATTTTGTCAATCATGTATACCTCGTCGTCCTTCGGGATAATTGATACCACGTCCCCAACCGTCGGCGTTACCTCGTCGTGACGGAATACGCCTCTGGCGTTGCAGGTAAATGTCTCACCCGCATTGCCTCCGAGCCCAAGCACCGTATATTTGCCGCCGACACCGCGTGTGATGACGCCGTAAATTTCGTCTTCCCTCACGCATCCACCTCAGAGCCGAGACTCACGACAAAATCAATTGCTGTGCCCTCGATGACGGAGGTGTACGCGACGCGGCTTTGGCTTATAATCTGTCCCTTTGAGTATTTGTCGGAATATTCGTATGTCACCTCACCGACGGTGAGATTGTATTTTTCGATTTGTATCCTTGCCTCAAGCTCCGACATTCCCACAAAATCGGGGACACTTACGTTTGATATCTCAGCGCCGAGGCTCACATAAAGTGTCACTGTGTCCCCCATCGTCACGGTGTCCCCCGCCGAGGGCGAGGTTTTGAACACATATCCCGCCGTTACGGCGATGTTGTATTCCTCTACGACTTCGGTGTAAACGCCGTATTCCTTTGTGAGAGAATCCTCAACCAAGCGGTAGTCCTGCATTGTGAAATCGGGAAGCGTGAAGGATTCAACGCCGCGGCTCACGGTTAAGGTGAGCGAGCATGGCTGCTTGCCCGATATGACCTTGCGCTTTTCGCCCGCCACGGGCGACTGATCAATTATCGTCCCCGACTCATAGCTTTCGTCGTAAACATATTCTACGGTGACGCTGTAGTCATCCTCGGCAAGGTCCTCCGCCATTTCGGTGTTATACGTCTGACCGATGAAGTCCTCCACCGTAAGTATATATGATGTGTCCGTTTCCGTGTTGAAAAACACCTTCGCCAAAAGGTAATATGCGGCGATTATGCAGACGATGAGGAACGCGAAACCCGTGCCCAGCACCGTCGGAAGCATTGAGCGGCTCAGATACGAACGATTTTTCGGCTTTTTCTCCGCAATTTTTCGCTTTTTCTTGACACCTATAGGCGCCGCGAGCGGCTTGAATTTCACGTTTATATTCTGCTTCAGCGCGTCAAGCCTCTGCAGAATCTGACCTGCCGACTGGAATCGGTTGTTCGGGTCCTTTTCCATTGAGGTGAGAATAATTTGCTCAAGTCCTATTGGGATTGATGGATTTACGCTGCGCGGCGGCTTTGGCGCCTGACTGACCTGCATGAGCGCGACCGAAACGGGAGTGTCCGCGATAAATGGAAGCTTTCCCGTTGCCATCTCATACATCATGACACCCATTGAATATATATCGCTCCTGCTGTCAATTTCCTTGCCGCTCGCCTGTTCGGGGCTGATGTAATATACGGTTCCGATGGCGCGGTCCGATACTGTAACGGTATCAGTGTTTGGAAGCTTCGCGATGCCGAAATCTGTCACCTTTATCTGACCGTTCTGCAGAAGCATTATATTTTGAGGCTTGATGTCACGGTGAACAATCCCCTTTGAATGGGCGTGACCGAGTGCGCGCAGTATCTGACTGCAAAAGTTGATTATCTCGTCGTTTGAAAGCGTGCCCTTTTTTGTCATGTAGCTTTTGAGAGTTACCCCTTCAATATATTCCATGACGATATACTTGTATGAGCCTTTTACCGAAACATCAAATATCTTAACAATATTGGGGTGTGAGAGCATTGCCACAGCCTTTGATTCGTTTACGAACCGTCTGACAGATGCCTCGTCCCTTGCCGCGTCGCTTTTAAGCATTTTTACGGCGACAAATCTGTTTGCGACCATATCATAAGCGCGGAAAACGACAGCCATCCCTCCGATGCCTATCATTTTCTCTATTTTATATCTCTCGCCGAATATTTGACCGACAAACTTATCGTAGGATTCCATGTTACTCCTCGTCGTTTATCCCATCTGCGGGATTTCCAATTGGGTATACAAGTACAACTGTTATGTTGTCGTTTCCGCCAAGCTCATTTGCGCGTGCCACAAGCGCGTCCGCCTTTTCCTCAATGCTGCCGTCCCCGTGGACTATGCGGAAAATTTCCGATTTGTCAAGCTCCTTTGAAAGACCGTCGGAGCAGAGAAGGACATATTGTCCCTCCGAAAGGGTGACGTTGAAGGTATCGGGATCAACCGTGTCATCTGTGCCTATAGCCTTTGTTATTATGTTTTTGCGCGGAGAGTTTTCCGCCTGATTTTCCGTAAGAACGCCCATATCAACAAGATACTGTACATACGAGTGATCTCTTGTTACTTGAATGACCTCCGTCTCCGTTATGAGATATAGCCTGCTGTCGCCGACGTTGACAACATACATGGAGTCTCCCAAAACGACCGCCCCCACGAGTGTTGTTCCCATGCCTGAAAGCGTCCTGTCTTCAAGTGATTTGTCGTAAACAGCAAGATTTGCGCTTTGAACGGCGTATGAGAGAATTTTCGGCATATATTTTGTTCTGTCAAGCGTTGGATCATCGAGAACGACATGAATGTCCTCCTCAATACTTATCCTTGCGGAGTCGCACGCGATTCTCGATGCCTCCTCGCCGCCGTTGGCGCCTCCCATCCCGTCACATACGAGAAAGAAAGCGGTGTCGGGCGAAAATTCCATCATGAAGTGTGCGTCCTGGTTTGAGCTGCGAACGCGCCCCATATCTGTTTTGGCGGCAAATATCATATTGAGCCTCCTTTATATAAGAATTGTGTGTTGTCAAAGTTATCGAATTTATTCGCTTTCCGATTCGCGCAGCCTCAGCTGACCGCAGGCGGCGTCAATATCGGGACCGAGACGGCGGCGCACGGTTGCGTTTATGCCACGTGAGATGAGCCTGTCGCGAAACGCGTTTACTCTGTTTTTGTCAGGTCTCGACATAGAGCTTCCGTCAACGTGATTCAGCGGAATCAAATTTACGTGAACGGGCATATATGTTCCGTCCTCCTCTGTCATGCTGCTTTTGAGCTTTGATGCAAGCTCATCCGCTGCCGAAAAGGAATCGTTTTTGCCAGCTATAAGCGTATATTCAAATGAAATTCTGCGTCCCGTAGCGGCGAAATAATCGCGGCAGGCAGCGAGCAGCTTTTCTATCGGATAAGACAGATTTATTGGCATTATAGCCGATCGGGAATCGTTATTTGACGCGTGAAGCGAAATTGAAAGGGTAATAGGCAGGTCGAGCTTTGCCAAATCATATATGCGGGGAACGATGCCGCAAGTCGAGACTGAAATGTGGCGCAGTCCTATGTTTTTGCCGTCAGGATGGGACACTAATTGCAAAAAGCGCACTGTGCCATCAAAGTTATCAAGCGGCTCTCCCATTCCCATCATGACTACATTTGAAATTCTTGTTCCCGTATCCGCCTCAGCGGCGAGAATTTCACCGAGAATTTCAGAGGCAGAGAGGCTGCGCAAAAGCCCTGCCTTTGTTGAGGCACAGAATTTGCATCCCATTCGGCAGCCTGCCTGCGATGACACGCACAGAGTGTTGCCGTGCTGATAAACCATATAGACAGCTTCAACGCATACCCCGTCGTAAAGCTCAAAGAGATATTTTATCGTCCCGTCAAGCTTTGACGAAAGCTTCTTTTTTACGCGCGGTGTTTTGATTATACACTCATCCTTCAGCCTTTGGCGAAGGGAGGCGGGGATGTTTGTCATCCCGTCAAAGTCGGTGCCAGACGAAAGCCACTTGAATATCTGCCCCGCACGAAAGCGAGGCTCACCTTTGAGATAATCTGAAATCTCTTCCGGTGTCATCGACAAAATATCAATTTTGCATTCAGTGTCAGCCATAAGGTTACCTTCAGTTTTTGTTCTTTATGAATGAAGCGATATAAAAGCCGTCTGTGCCATGGATGTGAGGCATAAGCGTTATCTGTCCACATGCCGCGTCAATGCCGCAGACGTGTATGGGAGCGGGCGAAAAGTCACCGTGGCTTGCGAGGAATTTCTCCGTGACAGCCTCATTTTCGGCGCGCCGCAAAGTGCAGGTTGAATAGACCAATCGACCGCCGCCTTTAACATAATCGGCGGATGCGGATAAAATGCTGAAGCCTATATCGGGAAGCCTTTCGATGGATTTTTTTTCTTTATATCTAATGTCGGGCTTTTTGGATATAACGCCGAGTCCTGAGCAGGGAACATCGCACAACACAGCGTCCGCACATCCGAAAAGCTCCCGCTTCGGCTGCTTCCCATCGCAAACGTCTGATTTGATTATATCAAGTCCCAGCCGCGATACTCCCTCGTCAATTAGTTTTTTCTTTTTTTGACTTACGTCAAATGAATAAATTGTGCCGCGGCATCCCATGTCAATTGCCAAAGAAAAGCTTTTGCCGCCGGGAGCCGAGCATGTGTCAATTACGGTGTCACCGGGCATAGCCCCAAGAATTGATGCGCATATTCTTGACGCCGCATCCTCAACAAAGAACAGCCCCTCCCCGTATCCTGGAAAGCGTGTCACGCTGCCTGAAGAAACGTCAATCATATCGGGGACGCAAGCGTTATGAAATGCTTCTATGCCCGCCGACTGAAGCTTTTCGAGAAGCTCCTCGCATGATGTGCGAGTTGTGTTTACGCGAAGCGTCATTGGTCGGCGGTTGAAGGTTTCACTTGCCAAGAAGACGGCGGTTTTTTCACCGTAGTCATTCGTCCACTCGGATATTATCCATTCGGGAAGCGAACATTTAACGGAAAGATAATGAATCAGACCGTCATCGGGATTGGGATAAAAGGGTTTCCCGCCGCGGCGAAGCATCTGCCGCAAAACGGCATTTACAAGCCCTCGCGAGCGCTGCGGCGCGCATGACACCGTTTCGTTTACCGCAGCGTAGGACGGTATTTTGTCTAAATATAAAAGCTGATAGAGCCCGACTCGAAGCACGTTCAGAGTTTGTTTGTCAAGCGAGCTCAAATCTCTTCCCGAAAGGATAGGGATAATATAGTCAAGCGTAATTTTGCGCTCAACCACACCGTATAAAAGCGTTGCGGACAGCGCTCTGTCAAGCGCGTACCCGGATGCTTCAGCGCCGCTGTCGCATGGATAATCGCGCAGCATTAAATCGACTGCATCGTCTATGAAAATATCTGACCTTTCCCACCTGATAAGCGCGTCGACAGCCGCCTGCCGAGGATTAAACGGCGTCATTTGTTAAAATATCGCCGACGGCGATTCTGCGTCCGTTTATGAGGTCTGCCGATGACATTCTGCGCCCGCCCTCAGGCTGGCATGATAAAATGTCAATGCATCCTTCCCCGCACCTGACCCGAATTACTCCGCCTTTAGTTGAAATCACCTCTCCATGCGCGGCACTCCCGCCGCCGCACTCTTCGCTCACTTTGCATGAGATAACCTTGAGGCGCTTTCCATCCTTTGTGTGTGTGAAAGAAAGCGGAACCGGCGAGAGAGCGCGGACCTTACATGAGATTTCAAAGGCGGATTTTGAGAAATCGAGCGCCATGTCGGCGTTTTCGATTTTTGCCGCATATGAGGCACCGTCGTCCGGCTGAGGTGTGTGCGTCAGCGTTCCATCTTCTATTTGACGTATAAGCAGAGGCACTCCCTCCGCGCCTGCCGCGGCGAGCTTGTCGTGAACCGTGCCGAAATCGTCCTCGTCACCTATTGGGACGCTTTTCGAGAAAATCATGTCCCCGGTATCAAGCCCTTTGTCCATATACATAAATGTGACGCCCGTCACGCGCTCACCCTCCATTATGGCGCGCTGAATGGGAGCGGCGCCGCGGTATTTCGGAAGGAGGGATGCGTGAATGTTTATACACCCGTATTTCGGATATGAGAGAATGTTTTCGGGCAGGATTTTGCCGTATGCCGCCACTAAAATGAGCTCCGGTGAGAGTGTATCTATAAGTGACGCAAATTCCTCACCGCGAATTTTGTCGGGCTGATATACGTCAAGTCCAAGCTCGGCAGCGCGCACCTTCACAGGGGGAGGTGTCAGTGTATATCCCCGTCCCTTAGGCTTGTCGCCCTGCGTGACAACGCCGACAACCTCCGTGCATTTTGAAAGGGCGGTGAGAGCCTCTGCCGCAAAGTCCGGCGTCCCCATAAAAAGCGTTTTCATACAGGATTAGTCCTCGTCCTCGCCTTCAAGCTCGTCGTCCTCGACAGGACGAATGAAAACACCCTTGTCAATATAGAGCTTTCCGTCGAGGTGATCTATTTCGTGGCAGAATGCGCGTGCCAAAAGCCCCTCACCGTGGTATTCACACATATTGCCGTCCCTGTCCTGAGCTTTAACGG
>JAJQHI010000186.1 GCA_021199825.1 Bacillota bacterium | reverse complement strand
GTTTATATCAATGCTTCTTGCTCTTTCGCTCATCTTCTGCATGACGGCTCTTACAGCCTGCGGCGGAGACGATGAGGGAGAGGACACAAACACGAGTGCCGCTGACGGCACGACGACCGCGGGTGCTGAGGATTCAACCGAGGCGGGCACAGATGAAGGCACCGAAACCGAAGAAGGCACGGAAGCCGGAACAGAAACCGAAGAGGTTACGACCGCTGATGCGACAGATGAGGCAAACACGGTTGCTTATGATTGGTCAACAATCAATGACGGCTTTGAGCCTGCTTCCTGCTATTTTGACTGGGGCGCACCCGATGATGAGTCACATTACTTCGTAATCGATGCTGACCACGTCATCCACGACGGCAAGGGTTCATGGTCTGACGTTGAGAGCACAAGCGCATGCTATGTATTTGACGGCGGCTCTGACGGAATGGATACATTCTATGACTGCGATGAGGGTCTTTCATCTGCGGATCATCCGAACAGCCTTGCGTTCGGCGGTATTGTTCTTTACGATCAGGGTCTCGGCGAGGACTGGATTGCAGGCGACGCTGACGGCGACGGCGCAAAGGATACCGATGAGGATGGAAACGAGATTTATACGGGCTATGTAGGCGCGTATATTGAGTCGGGCGTTGTTATTCATCAGCTTCGCTATTATCCTCGTTCCAACATGACAGCACGCATGGTTAACGGTTACTTCGAGGCTTCAGTTGACGGCGAGACATGGGTTACCCTTTACACAGTAGAGGAAGAACCTTCAGTTGCCGACTTCACGTTCGTTGACATTGACGACGCTACCGTTTACTACTACGTAAGATACGTATCACCTGACGAAGGCTACTGCAACATCGCTGAGCTTGAGATCTGGGGCGTATCCGGTTCCTAATCTTACGCTATGACAAAGTGAACCTAAAGAGCCTGGCACGCAGCGTGTCAGGCTCTTTTGTTTTGTTTTAACGGTGTGTTAAATCTTAAAAAAAGCACTTGACATTTGAGTTCGTTTGGGCTACAATTCCATAAGGACATTCCAAGGGAGGTATTCCTGCGGAACGAATATTATTCTCACAAAGGGAGGAGAAAAAACAATGAAGAAGTTTATATCAATGCTTCTTGCTCTTTCGCTCATCTTCTGCATGACGGCTCTCACTGCGTGCGGCGGAGACGATGAGGGAGAGGACACAAACACGAGTGCCGCTGACGGCACAACGACCGCGGGCGCTGAGGAGTCCACTGAGGCGGACACAGAGGAAGGCACCGAAACCGAAGAGGGCACGGAAGCCGGAACAGAAACCGAAGCGGACACAACCGAGTCGGTTGAAAACACCGCCAATCACTACGCTTATGACTGGGAGTCAATCAACGGAGTTGAGCCCGCGTCAGTCGACTGGGACTGGGGCGCACCTGACGCAGAGTCACAGTACTTTGTAATCGACTCTGACCACGTTATCCATGACGGCAAGGGCACTTGGGAGAGCAGCCTCAGCGCTACGGGCGAGTATGCATTCGATCAGGACATAGACACATACTATGACTGCGACGAATATCTCGGATACACGAGTGATTCATCCGACACCGAGTACGGCATCGTGCTTTATAACGAAGGCAAGGGCGAGGACTGGACATCGGTTGACGAATCGGGCTCTCCGCTTTACACGGGATATGTAGGCGCTTATATCGAAGAGGGCGTTGTAATTCATCAGATTCGCTATTATCCGCGTTCAGGCTGGACTGACCGTATGCTTGACGGTTACTTTGAGGCATCCGTTGACGGCGAAACATGGACGACGCTTTTCGTTATCGAAAACGCACCTGACGGCGGCGACTTTGAGATGGAAGACATCGACGACGACACCGTTTACTATTATGTAAGGTACGTATGCGAGACGGGCTGCTACTGCAACATCGCGGAGTTTGAAATCTGGGGCGTTGCCGGCACGGCTGAGTAAGCATTTGAATTGCAGGTGAGCGGGCGGGTCATCCGCCCGCTCTATGCGATGGTTTTCGCGCGAAAACCATCGCGTGAAAAAAACTTCGAAAATCTCAAAAAAAATTTGATTTACCCCTTGACAAACGAAAAAGAGTGTTGTATAATACTCTCGTACGCGGGAGTGGCGGAACTGGTAGACGCGCACGTTTGAGGGGCGTGTAGTTAACACTGTACGGGTTCAAGTCCCGTTTCCCGCAGACAAAAAAAGCGACAAGCGTATGTTTGCCGTTTTTTTGTTCATTCGCGCAAAGCGCGGATTTCATCACAAAAACCAAATTTGGTTTTTGTGATTTAACACCACCGAAAGGAGTACACCATGTTTGCAAAACGCATTGAGCGAGGCGACACCATAGGCATTTTCTCGCCCAGCCGCGTCGCCGACCGCGAGAAATACAGCAGAATTGCCGAAAGCTTGAATCGGGTCGGTTTTTACGTGAAGTTCGCGGACAATATCTTCTCCGACGCTTACGGATACGCGGGGAGTGCTGAGGAGCGCGCCGACGACTTCAATTCACTTATCGCTGACGATGAGGTGAAGATGATTCTTTTCAGCGGCGGATCAGGTGCCGCGGAAATCCTCGATTATATCGATTACGACGCAGTAAAGAGTCACCCTAAGCTTATATCCTCGTACAGCGACGCGACATCCATTTTAAACGCGATTTACGCCGAGACGGGGCTTGTCACGTATTACGGACCGTCCGCCGGCAGCTTTGAGGATCTGCGCTATTATAATTATGTGCAGTTCCGTGCGAATTTTATGAGCGGGAACGGCGTTAGCACGTTTATCGCCAACTCAATGCCGATTTGTGTACGCGGCGGCACATGCAGCGGTACGCTTATAGGCGGTTTCACTCAGCTTTTCGGGCTGATGCTCTCAAATAAGCACTTCTCATATGATAAAAAGCGCGATTATATCCTCTTCCTTGAGGACCACGAGATGTTTTCCGATGTGGGCGAGGCGTCCGAGTATCTCGCGTTTATAGGACAGAGTGAATTTATGAAAAACGTAAAAGGGCTTATTTTCGGGCACTATTCTGATAAAAGACCCGATACGCTGCTTGGCTCCCTGGCGCGCTTTGGCGAAAAATACGATATTCCCGTCATCTATACCGACGACTTCGGTCACGGACCGAGCAACGCCGTCTTCCCAATAGGGGCTGAGGCGGAGCTTGACGCTGATTCGGGAGCTATCATGTTTGATACTTTTTAAATTAGTCGGATTTTTTCTCCGAAATCGCGTGATTTTTTGCCCTTGGGACGCAAAAAAATTGAATTTCCGCTTGATAAAATCACGCGGATGTGGTATAATAAAACGTTGAGCGGCACAAAGCCGCTGTCCATGACCGTTTTCATGGTATGAAAGATTATTATTTTGGAGGTATAACGATATGGCAAAATGCTGCATTTGCGGAAAGGGCGTGACCTTCGGTCACAACGTATCTCATTCCGAGCGCAAGACATCAAGAGCTTGGAAGCCCAACATCAGAAAGGTACGCATTGACGACAACGGAACACATAAGACCGTAAGCGTTTGCTCACGCTGCCTGCGCTCCGGCAAGGTTACACGCGCCGTATAAGGCTTTCAGAGCAAAAAAGCAAATAAAAAACACGGGAGACGGCTGCGAAATCGCGGCTCGCTCCCTTTGTTTTTATGTGAGGGTGTTATGTCAGTGCTTCTTTTGTCCTGCAGCGTTCCCGACGATATAATATCAGGCGCACGCCGCCGCGGTTTCGATGTAATAGCTATGCCGAAATCCCCGCTCTTTGACGAGCGGATATCGTCTCATCCCGATATTTTGCTCTTCCCGGCGTTTGGTCGGCTTTTTGTGCGTGGGGCGGATATGGAAAGCGCGCCCTTTTCGGAGGCTGTGGGTGATATAAAAAGGCTGTGCCCCGATATGGAGCTTTATTTGACCGACGACTGCGGCGGCGAATATCCGAAAGACGCGGCGTATAACTGCTTTATTTTTAAAAATGCGCTTTTCGGGCTGGGAAGTGCCATATCACCCGATGTTTTGGCTGCCGCGAACCGCGCACGCCTTGATATAGTGAGTGTGCGTCAGGGATACGCGAAATGCTCCGCCGCTATAATAGGCGGGGATGCCGTTGTCACCTCCGACACATCAATTTATAACGCCGCGGCGGGGCGCGGATATGAGGCGCACCTTATAAGCCAGGGGAACATTCGGCTGCCGGGATACGGCGGCGGGCTTGATGGATTTATAGGCGGTGCGTCTTTTTTCGCAGACGGGAAGCTTTATTTTCTCGGAGATATTGACATTCACCCTGACTGTGATATAATAAAAAAGGCAGCCTCGCGTCACGGGTATGATGTCGTGTCGCTGTCGGACTGCACTTTGTTTGATTCAGGGTGTATTTATTTGGAGTAGGGAAATGGATTTGACGTTTTTGCGCACACCGCTTTTGGTGTATTTCATCATAATCTCAATTGTCGCGGTGGTGCTCACCGCTTACGACAAAAGCGCATCATGGAAGCGCGCGTGGCGTGTGCCTGAGCGCGTCCTTTGGACTGTCGCTTTTTTTGGCGGCGCGCTTTTCATGTATATAACCATGAAGATACTGCACCACAAAACGCGCCACGCGAGCTTTATGATTCCGCTGCCCGTCTTTATCGTGCTTCACGCGGCAATTGCGTGGCTTGTGTATTTGTGGTAGATACGCTCGCTACGCTCGCTTATTCGCTTTCGTAAATCAGCTTTATCACATATGGGGTGCCGTTTTGCATAAACTCAATGAAGTTCTCGCCTTCCGTCAGCGTGACCGTCACATAGAAGCTGCCGTCCTTTCGGCGGCTTATTTTTTTGCCCTGACAGGTGACGGGATAAGCGGGGTCGCTTGTTCCAGTGAGCTTGACCTTGACGCTTGACACGCTGTCGCCGTATTCGTGTGAAATGACAGCAACGCTCTCACCTGAGCTCATGCTGTCGGCGTAGAGTATCTCGTCAGCGAAGCAGGCGGAGGTTTCCGCGGCAAGCCCTTCCGTATCGTTCGAGAGCTGTGTGTAGCCGTATAGAATGCTCCCGCGGTATGAGATGAGCTTCCGCGCGTATTCAATCTCGGCAGTTATCTCATCGACTGTCCCCGCCTCGCTCCATTCGTCTGTGCCGTATTTGTATACGCCATGGCTTATGTAAAGCTTTATGCCCGTGCCGTCAAGCTGGGCGCTCCACCAGTCGGCGAGCGTGTCATATGAGGCGGAGCTCTTCTCAAAGCTCCAGTATATCTGAGGCGCGAGATAATCGACGTATCCGCCCTCAACCCAAGCGAGAGCGTCGCAGTATATGGCGCTGTACGCCTCAAGCCCCGTTGTGTCGCTGCCGCCGTTCTCGCCGTCGTCGTTTTGCCATATCCCAAAGGGCGCGACACCGAAAGCGCATTCGCTGTCAGCGGATTTTGCCGCGTCATAACACGCCTTGACCAAAAGGTTGATATTCCCGCGCCGCCAGTCGCTTATGTCCTCGCCGTCCCCGCAGGCGGCGTATGTGTCGGCGTCGTCAATCTCAATGTCCTCGCCGTTCTCGTCCTCTTCAGGATATGGGTAAAAATAATCGTCAAACATCACCCCGTCAACGTCGTAATTGGCGACAATCTCATAAACCCCGTCTGCTATAAGCTCGCGCACCTCTTCAATTCCGGGGTTATAGTAAAGCTCGCCCGCGTATTCAAAGGTCCAGTCGGGATTTTCGCGTGCGGGATTATTCTCGGCGAGAGCGGAGATGTCTGTGTTCGGGCTGTCGATGCTGCCGCCTCGCGTGACGCGAAGGGGATTTACCCATGCGTGAACCTCAATGCCGACCGCATGCGCTGCTTTTATCAAATATTCGAGCGGGTCGAAGCCGTCCGGCAGCTCGTCCCCTTGGCTTGTCACAAGATACGCGGATGTGGGGAAGATATCGGAGTCATACATGGCGTCCGATTCGGAGCGAACCTGAAAAAATATCGCGTTCACGCCCCAAAGCTGCGCGTTTGAAACTATTGCGTCAAGCTCGGCTGCAAGCTCCTCTGCCGAAAGTCCGCTTTTTGAAGGGAAGTTGAGATTATACGCTGTGGCGACATAAAATCCGCGAAGCTCGTCCGTTACGGTGCTGTAGCCTGAAATCGCCCCGTCTGACGACTCCCCGTCAAGAGGTGCGAGTGTGTGGTCAACGGGCACACGGCTGCATGAAGAAAAAAGCAGCGTCAGAACCGCGAGCGCTGCTGTCAGTGCCGCCAAACGCGCGAGGAAACGTTTCTTCATCGGTATCACCTCACTTCATTTTATGTGTATTCGCATATGCCGGGAGATATTACTTGGAGCGGTGCCCTCAAAATCACGATCCAAATCCACTCACACATCCAAAAGCGTTTGGAAAGGGGAGGTGTTTCGCCTCGTTTTCATTGAATTTGTCGCTTTGCCTCATCCCAGCTTGTCCTATTCCCCTTTCCAAAAGGTTTTTGGGGGTTCTCAGGGGGGATTTTTGCAAAAATCCCCCCTGAGCGAGGTTCGGGGCAGAGCCCCGCCTGCTAACCGCTCCCATAATGAAAAGCTGCGCCGAGATAAACCCGGCGCAGTAACGGTCTGTTATTAACGGTTAACGGAGTGTCAGATTTTTTCCTTAACCTTAGAGCTTTTGCCCACTCTGTCACGCAGGTAGTAAAGCTTTGCGCGGCGAACCTTACCGCGTCTGACGACCTCAACCTTTTCAACATTCGGCGAATGAAGCGGAAAGGTTTTTTCCACGCCGCAGCCGTATGCAACACGGCGAACCTTAAATGTCTCGGAGATTCCGCCGCCGTGACGAGCGATAACAGTGCCCTCGTAAATCTGAGTACGGGTGCGCTGACCCTCTGTTATTCTGTTATAAACCTTTACAGTGTCGCCTACATTGAATTCAGGCGGCGTTTCCTTGAGCTGCTCATGCACAAGAGCTTCAATTTTGTCCATTTCAATGACCTCTCTTAATATAAAATGACGAAGCATTCATGCAGAGCGGCAGCGGACTGCTTCGGCGCGCACATCACGCGCGATAAATATTATAACACATTCGCCGCTGCATTGCAAGCCTTTTTTCGAAAAAAAACACGCTGTACGCATTTTTTTATTCGAAGCTGACCTCAACCCCGTCAATGACAGCCTTTTCGATTTCGGATGCGTCAATTCCGCCATCAAAAATACAAACCGTGAAGGCAAGCGAGCTGTCGGCGCTGCTGCTGTTGATGTCGGGGGTTACGATCTCCCCGTTATGCTTCACAAGTG